>CAZOZE010000123.1:0-7991 GCA_964584215.1 uncultured Rhodobacterales bacterium | reverse complement strand
CTGATTGCCATAGCGCGGCTCGTCGCCCGGCGCCTGCGCGACCGTCACGCGGCCCCAGTCGGCGCCCATCTCGTCGGCCAGCACCATCGGCAGCGCGGTCTTGACGCCGGTGCCCATCTCCGAGCGATGCGCCATGATGGTCACGGTTCCGTCGGGATCGATCGCGACGAACGCCAGCGGATCGGTCACCAGCCCGCGCGGCATCGCCTCGCCGCCGGTCGGCCACGGCTCGAACGCCGCCGCCGGGCTGGCGAAGGCGGCCAGCGCGAGGCCGGAGCCCTTCAGAAACAGGCGCCGGTCAATGGCGCGGATCATGACGGCGCGGCCCGTGGCCTGGGCCTGCGTCCCCAGTGAGACGCCGCACTTCTTGAGATACTGCAACATGGCTCAGATCCCCGTGGCTGCGAGACGGACGGCGGCGACGATGCGCTGGTAACAGCCGCAGCGGCAGATGTTGCCGTCCATCGCCGCCATGATCTCGGCGTCGGACGGGTTGGGCCTGGCGGCGAGCAGGCTGGCGGCCTGCATGATCTGGCCCGCCTGGCAAAAACCGCATTGCGGCACGTTCAGCTCCCGCCATGCCGCCTGCACCGGATGCTCGCCCTCGGGGTGCAACCCCTCGATGGTGGTGACGGCCTTTCCCGCCACGTCGCGCATCCGCAGCAGACAGCTGCGCCCGGCGACGCCGTCCACATGCACCGTGCAGGCGCCGCAGAGCCCGACGCCGCAGCCGAACTTGGCGCCGGTCAGGCCCGTGACATCGCGCAGCGCCCAGAGCAGCGGCATGTCCGGGGGCGCGTCGATGGCGCGCGCGGCGCCGTTGAGGGTGATCTCGATCATGGCCGGGTTCTCCGATTGGGTCGCTGATCCCATGGGCCGCGCCGGTCGGCGCATGGCGAGGTGCGGGAAATCACTGTGTCATCGTCAGCGCGGCGCGCGGACATCGCGGCGCCGAAGACAGAACACAACCTTTCAGCGACTTCAGCATGCCCGCCTGCGCCGGGGCTGTCAAAGCGATTCCCCATGACCTTCGATGCGGCAGGCTTTGACAGGCGTCGCGCTCTGTGGCAGTGCGACCGGGTTTTTCCTGCAAGACTGCAGCCCCGAGGACAACCATGGCAAAACCCGAATGGGGCGCAAAGCGCCACTGCGCCGCCTGTGGCGCGCGCTTCTACGATCTGAACCGCGATCCGATCGCCTGCCCGGAGTGCGGCGAGGTCTTCACCCCCGAGGTGATCGTGCGCGGCAAGCGGGTGCGCGTCGCGCCGCGCGCCGACGCGGCGAAGGCTGCGGCGGTCGATCTCGAGCTTGAGGACGACGTCGAGGCCGCCGCCGACGATGAAGAGGATGACGTCGTCGTTCTGGACGACGAGGAGGACGACGACGCCGCCGCAGCCGTGGTCGCGCCCGACGCCGATGAGGCCGAGGACGACGTGGCCGAGGCGGACGAAGACGTGCTGCTGGAGGAGGACGACGAGGACGCCGACGACGACATCGACGATCTGGTCGAGAAGGACGACGACGACCCGCTCAGCCGCTGATTAGCCCTTGCGCAGGGCGCGGGCCGACAATATACGTCGCGCCACTGCGGCGGCGGGACTCCCTGGGGCCATAGCTCAGTTGGGAGAGCGCTTGAATGGCATTCAAGAGGTCAGGGGTTCGACTCCCCTTGGCTCCACCAGTTCAGTCCCGCCGCCGCCTTCCGTTTTCGCTATGGTTTTTCAGTAACGCCGCTAAAGTGGTGCGCGTAGGACGTCGCCCGTTGGTTTGCGCGGCGTGGCCCCGGCGCCTGGTCTGACGGCGTCCCGGCGACAGACTCGACGTCGCCGGGCGCCGTGAGTGACTCAGGCCTGCGCGGTCGCCGCCTCGGCCTCGCGCCGACGGTCGAGCTCCTGCTTGTAGATCGCGGCGAAGTCGATCAGGTCGAGCATCAGCGGCGGATAGCCGCCGTCGCGGGTCACGTCGGCCATGATGCGCCGCGCGAACGGGAACAGGATGCGCGGGCATTCGATCAGCAGGAACGGGCGCATGTGCGTCTCCGGCACGCCGGTCACGGTGAACACGCCGGCATAGTCGAGCTCGACCACAAAGATGGTCTGCTCGCCCGAGGTCGCCTTGGCGTTCAGCTTCATGGTGACTTCGAAGCGATTGTCGCCACGGGCGTTCGCGTCGAGGTTCACGCCCACCTTGATGTCGGGGCGGCCTTCCTGCGCGCCGCCCTTTTGCGCCGCGACGTTCTCGAACGACAGGTCGCGCATGTACTGCGCGAGCAGGCTGACCTGCGGGTTCAGCGTCTGCGGCTGCGGCTGCGGCTCCGCGCCGCCGTTGGGTTGGGTGTCGGCCATGATCATCAGCTCCGGCTGTCTTATGAAAGGTGACGCCGGGCTAGCACGCGAGGCGCGCGCGGGCAATCTCGCGTCGTCCGCCGCGCGTCGTCAGTGCGGCGGGTCTGGGTCGCGCCGGTCGCTGTCCCGCGCGGACGCGCGGTCGGTCACGTCGCGGTATTCGGCGTCGATGGGCGCGTCGTCGGGCGCATGGCCCGGCGCGGGGCGGGGGCCGCGCGCCTGCATCCGCACCACCCGCGCCGCGACCAGCGGCCCCAGCCAGCCGATCAGCGCGCGCCGTCCGCCGGGCGTCAGCAGCACGAAGCCCAGCGCGTCGGTGAAGAACCCCGGCGTCAGCAGCAGCACGCCGCCCAGCAGCAGCAGCGCCCCGTCGGCGAGCGGCCCGGACGGGTCCTCGCCACGCTCCATCGCCGCCTGCAACGCGCTCAGCGCCCCGGCGCCCTGCCGCCGCAGCATCGCCGCGCCGATGATCGCGGTCAGCGCCACGATCAGCAGCGTCGGCCCCAGACCGATCGCGCCGCCGATGGTGACGAACAGCGCGATCTCGATCAGCGGCACGGCCAGAAGGATCAGAAGCAAGGCCATCCGGTCGTTCCCTTTGTCGCGGCGCGGACCGCGTGTCGTCATGGACTCTGACGGTCACCCGCCATACATACGGTGCCACGCGGTGAAGCGCCATCACCCCCGGACAAAGCCCGGCGGCGGCGCGCCGCAGATCGCGCAGGGGTTGCAACCGTATGTCAACGGGCGTCATCGAGCTGATCATTCTCGCCGGGATCACGGTGTTCCTGCTGCTCAAGCTGCGCGGCGTGCTGGGGACCAGGACCGGGCTTGAGGAACAGCAGGCGCCGCGCGCGGCGCAGGTCGAGCAGGCGCGCCCGAAGCGCGCCGCCCCGGTCGCGCCGGTCGAGGATGAGGGGGTCGATCCCGACAGCGCCACGGTGGCCGAGGGCGACGCCGCCATTGGTGAGGCGCTGGCAGCCATGCGCCGCGCCGAGCCCGCCTTCCTGCCCACCGAGTTCATCGTCGGCGCCCGGCAGGCGTTCGAGATGATCCTGATGGCGTTCGAGCATGGCGATCTCGATACGCTGCGCCAGTTCCTCGCCCCCGACGTCTATCAGGGCTTCGCCGACGCCATCGCGGCGCGCAAGCAGGCCGGCTATACGGTCGAGTCCCGTTTCATCGGCGTGCGCGAGGCGCGGGTGGTCGCGGCGCGCTTCGACGCCGGAAGCCGCGAGGCCGAGATCGCGATCCGCTTCACGGGCGAACTGGTCTCCGCCGTGCGCGACGCCGAAGGCAATGTGGTCGAGGGCGACCCCAACGACGTGCGGCGTGAGACCGACGTCTGGACCTTCGCCCGCCGCATGGGCGCCGACGACCCCAACTGGCTGCTGATCGCCACCGGCGAATGACCGCCGCGGTGGCGTGATGAAACGCCGCGCGCCCCGCACCGGTCTCACCGATGAGGAACGCGCCCTTTGGCGCCGCGTGGCGGAGACGGCGCGGCCGCTGCGCGCGGCGGCGCCGGACGTGGACGCGCCCGCCATGGCGTCGGCGCCCGCCGCACAGGCCCCTGCGCGCCCTCGCGTCGCGCCCTCGCCGGGCGCCGCCCAGTCGCTGCGCCCGCCCGGGCGGCCCGAGCCGCCGGTCGCCTGGCGGGTGTCGCCGGGCGACCGCCCCGGCCCGGTCACTGCGAACACGCCGGGCCTCGATCGCGGCACGGCGCGGCGGCTGGGGCGCGGGCGGATCGCGCCGCAGGCGCGGCTTGACCTGCACGGCATGACAGCCGCGCGCGCCCACGACGCGCTGAGCCATTTCATCGCCGCCAGCGCGGCGGGCGGGCTGCGCTGCGTGCTGGTGGTCACCGGCAAGGGGCGCGACGAGCGCGGCGGACGCGGCGAGGGCGTGCTGCGCCGCGACACGCCGCGCTGGCTGGCCACGGCGCCGCTGGCGGCGATGGTGATCGGCGTGTTCGAGGCCCACCAGCGCCACGGCGGCGGCGGCGCGCTGTATGTCTATCTCAGGCGACGACGATAGGCGGCGCGACGGCGCCGCCGCGCGTTCCGCCGGTCCGCAGCGCGCCGATGCTCAACACGCGCAATGCGCCCCATATTCCGAAACCCGGTGCGGCTGTGTCTGACAAAGCCGCCGCGCCGGTCCCGCCCCTAGCGGGGCGGGCGTTCAGCGAAAGCGGTGCGGCGCGCGGGCCGCGCTTCAGTTTTTCACGCTCTGCGCGGGCGCTGTCGGCATCCCGAACATCGGCGCGACCGCCTGTTGCGGCGCCGCGACCGCAGGCTGACCGCCCCCGCGCAGCCGCATCGCCGCCGCGTGCAGCAGCGCGGGCCGGTCCGCCACGCCGGGCGCGACCACCCGCACCGCGCCGCCATCCAGCGCCGTCACGGTCGCGTCATACCAGTCCGCCGCGCGATCGAGCCGCTTCGGCGCGCCGAACCCCTGCGCAAGGTGGTGGCCCAGCATCTCGCCGTAAGCCGCCTCGCCGAGACCGACCAGCACCAGCGACGAGGCCAGCGCCACGTCGGCGCTGTCGGAGCGATAGCCGATCGAGAGGCAGATCTTGGCGTTCGCCGACAGCTGCGACGGGTTCATGCCCGACGAGATCACGAAGCCCTGCAGGTCGGAGGTGGCGTCGCTCGGGGATTTCGCCACCATGCCCGCCACATAATCGCGCATCGTGGGCGCGAAGGACGCGCATTGCTCCTGCATCTGCGCCAGCGTCACGCCCTGCACCTGCGACGTCAGCCGTTCGCCCTCGTCGATGGCGTAGGTGCGCGCGAGGCAGAACTGCTCGCTCAGCGCGATCGCCGGGTCGGTGGCGGGGTCGGAGACGGCGGCGACGGTCAGCATGCCGCCGTTGGTGTTGCTGACGAGGCTGGTCTTGTTGCAGAAACTGGCCATCGACGCTTCGACGCCGCCGCCGATGAAGCTGGGCATCATCGCCTGAACCGGCTTTTCCGGCGCGGGGGCCGGGGCGGGGGCGGCGGCGGTCTGGGTCTGCGGCGCAGCGGCGGCGGCGGGCGGCGCGTTGTTGATCACCACCTGCGGCTGCGGCTGCTGCACCACGACCTGCGGCTGCGGCGCCATGACGACCGGCTGGGTGTTCATCACCGCGCCCGCCGCCTGGGTCTTCTGATAGGCGACCAGAATGCCGCGCTGGCCGCCGTATTGCCCTGCAAGCTGCGCCGACTGCACGGCGTTGGCCTGCGCGCGCGCGTGCGAACTCAGCAGGAACGAGCGCTCGTATTCGCTGAGCTGGCCGGTCACGGGAAAGTTCAGCGTCGCCTGATACTGGCTGATCGCCGACCGCGAGCGCGGCCCGAGCGCGCCGTCGGGCGTGCCTGCGTCGAAGCCGAAATAGTTCAGCGCGTTCTGCACGTTGCGGTTCTGATCGCGCTGGTAGTCGTTGACGTAGGGGCGCTTGACCGTGCGCTCGCGGATGATGACGCGCTCTTTCGCCTTGGGTTCGGCGGATTTGGACGCCGAACCGGCGATGGCGCCGCCGATGATGCCGCCGACCACGCCGCCGATCAGCCCCTCGGCCCCGCCGTAGCCGTGGCGATGGCCGTAATGCCATGCGCTGGCCGGGGCGGATTGCAGCATCGCCGCACAAATGACTGAAAGGCCGAGAGTTTTCTTTTTCGACAGCATTGCGGGACGCTCCTTTTCAAAAATCTATATTGAAAATTAACACGATTCGGGCTGGTTTTGAACAATATTGTTACGCGTCGGCGGGAAAGAATATAATATAACAAATTGTGCATGCGTTGGCGCAGCCCCGGCCGTCCGCGCCGCCGCCTCAGACGCCGCCGCACACCGCGCAGTCGGCGCGGCGCGGCGCGGCGATGGTGCGGAACTCGGCCCACAGCGCGTCGTAGAGCAGCAGCCGCCCCGCCAGCCCCTCGCCCGCGCCGGTGAGGCGCTTGACCGCCTCCGCCGCCTGCATCGCGCCCATGACGCCCGCCAGCGCGCCCAGCACGCCCGCCTCGGCGCAGGAGGGCGCAAGGCCGCGCGCGGGGGCCTGCGGAAACAGGCACGCCATGCACGGCCCGCCCGAGGCCGGGTCGAACACCGACAACTGCCCCTCCCACTGGCCGATGGCGGCCCAGACCAGCGGCTTGCGCGCCGCCACGCAGGCGGCGTTGACGGCGGCGCGGGTGTCGAAGCTGTCGGAGCCGTCGAGCACGATGTCGTAGTCCGCGATCAGCGCGGCGGCGTTCTGGGTCGTCAGCCGCAGCGGATGCGCGATCACGCGCACATGCGGATTGATGGCGGCCAGCGCCAGCCGCGCGCTGTCGGTCTTGAGCATCCCCACCCGGTCGGTGGCGTGCAGGATCTGGCGCTGGAGGTTGGACAGCGCCACGGTGTCGTCATCGACGATCCCCAGCGCGCCCACCCCCGCCGCCGCCAGATAGGCCAGCGCAGGCGAGCCGAGGCCCCCGGCGCCCACCACCAGCGCCCGCGCCGCGCGCAGCCGCTGCTGGCCGGGGCCGCCGATCTCGCGCAGCATCAGGTGGCGGGCGTAGCGGTCGAGTTCCGCGTCCGACAGCGCCAAGGTCACGACCCCGTCGAGCCGAAGCCGCCCGCGCCGCGCGCGGTGGCGTCGAGCGCGCCTTCCTCCCACACCGCGCGCGCCACCGGCGCCAGCACCAGCTGCGCCACCCGCGCGCCGTGCTCGATCACGAACGGCGCATCGCCGAGGTTGACCAGCAGCGCCATCACCTCGCCGCGATAGTCGGCGTCGATGGTGCCGGGCGCATTGGGCACGGTGACGCCATGCTTCAGCGCAAGGCCGGAGCGCGGGCGCACCTGAATCTCATAGCCCTGCGGGATCGCCATGCTCAGCCCGCTCGGCGCCGCCACCCGCGCGCCGGGCGCCAGCGTCAGGCCCAGCGCGCGCGCCTCGGGCGGCAGGCAGGCGCGCAGGTCCATCCCCGCCGCGCCATCGGTCTCATAGGCCGGCAGCGGCAGCGCGGGGTCGTGGTGGGGCAGGCGCGCGATGCGCACGGGAACGGTCATGTGTCGGCCTGGATTCTGGAGAAATGCTCGGCGATGCGGACGGCGAGCCTGCGCGCGGTCTCGGCCTTGCCGAGGCGCGGCCAGCCCTCCGCGCCGTCGGCCGTGATCAGGGTCGCGGCGTTCTCGTCGCCGCCCATCACGCCCGACGCGGGCGAGACGTCGTTGGCCACGATCCAGTCGCAGCCCTTGCGCAGCCGCTTGGCGGTCGCATGGGCGACGACGTTCTCGGTCTCGGCGGCGAAGCCCACCACCAGCGCGGGGCGCCGCGGCGGGGTCAGTCGCGCGACGGTGGACAGGATGTCGGGGTTCTCCTTGAGGCTCAGCGCGGGCGGCGCGCCGGAGCCGTCCTTCTTGATCTTCTGCGCCGGTGCGTCCGCCGCGCGCCAGTCGGCCACGGCGGCGGCGAACACCGCCGCATCGACCGGCAGCGCCGCCTCGACCGCCGCCAGCATCTCGAGCGCCGTCTCGACGCGCACGACACGCGCGCCGGGCGGCGGCGGCGCGGACGCCGGGCCGGTGATGAACGTCACCTCCGCGCCCAGCGCCGCCAGCGCCGCCGCGACCGCCGCGCCCTGCTTGCCGCTGCTGCGGTTGGCGATATAGCGCACCGGG
>CAZOZE010000122.1:0-6866 GCA_964584215.1 uncultured Rhodobacterales bacterium | reverse complement strand
CTCCGGCGCCGCCGCGCGATCCGGCCCCAGCGTGAAGCGCACCCGCCCGGCGTCGCCCTCGCCGAGGATCACCGACTGAAACGCGCCCAGCAGCGTCCAGCGCGTCACCACCGTGCGCCCCAGCCCCAGCGCGAACTCGGTCAGCGGCGTGGTCGCGACCGGCACGGTGGTCAGCCCCGCCAGATCGGCGTCGAGCGCATAGACGAAATCGTTCTCCGCCCCCGGCGCGGCGGCGTCCATGCCGTTGTTCTGAACAATCAGCGCCGGGTCGTAGAGCCGTGTGCGCCATGTCCCGCCGCCGTGAGGGTCGTTCAGCGTCGGCGCGGTGTAGAGGAACTTGGCGAAGAACTTGTTCTCGCCGAAGCCCACCTTGCCGGCCTCGACCGCGAAGGCGTTGTCGGCGCCGACATGCAGCCGCAATTGGCCGACGACGCCGGTCTGGTCCAGCCCGTGCATATAGTCCGCCAGCGACAGCACCGGGGCCAGCGGCGCCGAACAGGGACGGCACAGCAGGTTGAACTCGATCTCGTTGGTGGTCGCCAGCCCGTTCGGCAGGTGCGCGGTGTAGCGCTGAAAGTTGATCACCGCCCCCGCCGTCTCGCCGCCAGCCGCCGTGGTGAACGGCGCCACCTCAAGCCCGGTGTCGAAACTGGCCGCCCGCTTCAGCGCCGCGTTCGCGGCGTCGATGGGAACCTCCCAGAACACCCACTGGCATTGCAGCGAGGCGTAATAGAACGGAAAATTCAGATATGGCGGCAGTTCGGGCGTGATCCGCCCGACGGGAACATGTCGCATGAGTTTCCCCCCAACCGTGCGCCTTTCGCCGACGCCAACCGACAGTTGAGGAAATCGTTAACCTAAACCACCCGAGCCGCAAGAGTTAATCCTGCATTCAGCCCGCCTGCGTTCAGCAAAGCCTGCGCCCGCGCCGTGTCGGCGGTCGCCCCGCCGGCCACCAGCTGCGCCAGCAGCGGCGCCAGCGCGTCCGCCGCCGCCGGGTCGCCGAGGGCGGTCAGATCGCAGGTCGCGCGCAGCGTCAGCATCGGCGACGCCAGCGCCTGCGCCTCATCCAGCGCCGACCCCAGCAGCGCGCGGGCGCGGTCCGGCGCGTCGCCCTCGATCTGCGCATGGAGCCGCAGCACCTCGGGCCGCCACCATCGCTCGCCCGAGGCGGCGTCCAGCCGCTCCGCCTCCTCCAGCGCCGCCAGGGCGCGCGCCGCGTCGCCGTCTTTCAGGAAAGCGCGGGCGTTCAGCCACAGGAAATACGACATCGCCAGCCGCGAGCCGGTGTCGCGCCACCGCGCCAGCCCCTTCTCGATGCGCTCCGCCGCCTCCGGCCCGTCGGCGGCCACCGCCTCCATGATCTGCGCCCAGCCGGTCCAGAAGCCGAAATTGTTGTCGCGCGACAGCTTCGCCAGCGCCTGCCCGTGGTCGCCGCAGGCGTCCCGATCGCCGCAGAACTCCGCCGTCCAGCTTGCGAAGGCGTGCGCAAGCGCCAGACTGAACGCATGGCCGGTCTCCTCGCCCAGCGCGACGGCGCGCGCGCTTTCAGTGCGGGCGTCGTCGGCGCGGCCGGTCAGCCAGCACAGCCAGCTCAGATAGCCCGCGCCGGCGACCTTGAAATCAACCACGTCATAGGACAACGCCTCGCGCCGCGCCTCGGGCGACAGCTCGACGCGCGCCAGATGGCCGAGTTTCTTCAGCGCGGCGTGGTGCTCGCCCAGGTAGAACAACGTCGAGCCCATCGCCCGGTCGGCCGCCGCCCGGTGCGCCGGATCGCCGTCCTGCTCCGCAACCTCGCGCAGGCGCCGCGCGGTGGTGAGCGCGCGCTGATGGTCGGCGGCCATCATGTCGTGGCGGCACAGGCCATAGATCACGCGAAACAGCCGCTCGGTCTCGCCGGTCGCCTCGCACAGGGTCTGCGCCCGCGCATAGGCCGCCCTGACGCTCTCATGCGCATAGCCGCGCGCGGTGGCCAGCGGCACCGCGACGCCGATGCGCAGGTCAAGCTCGCGCCGGTCGCGCGCCGCCGAGGGCGGCTGCTGCTCGATGCAGGCCAGCGCCGCCTCGAAATGGCCGATCGCCTCAAGGTTGGCCGAGCGCGCCAGCGCCCGCGCCGCCGCCGCCGTCCAGCACCCCTCGGCCTCGCCGAACCGGCGCGCCTCGGTCCAGTGGTGGGCCAGCACCTCCGGCTCGTCGGCGGCGATGGCGGGAAAATCGCGCGAAATGATCTCGGCGATCCTGCCGTGCCATTCGCGCCGGGCGCTGCGCAGCAGCGAGTGATAGGCGGCGTCCTGCACCAGCGCGTGCTTGAACTCGAACTCCGCGTCCGGCGCGCCGCGCAGCTGAAAGATCAGCTCGGCGTCGGTCAGCTGCGCCAGCGCCTCATCCAGCGTCTCGCGCACCAGCCCCGACACCTTGCGCAACAGCGCCTGGGGAAACCGCCGTCCGATCGCGGCGGCGATCTGCGCCACGTCCTTGACCGCCGCCAGCCGGTCGAGCCGCGCCATCAGCGAGTCCTGAAGCGAGACCGGGATCGACAGCGGCGGCAGCGGTCGGTCGAGCGCGTAACAGGCGCCCGCGTCGCGCAGCAGCCCCGACTCGACGACCATCTTGGTCAGTTCCTCGATGAACAGCGGCACGCCGTCGGTGCGCTCGGCGATCTGATCGGCGACCTCGCGCGGCATCGGCTTGCCCGCCACCATCGTGATCACCTTCATCGTGTCGCGCCGGCTCAGGCGGCTCAGCGTCAGCGCGGTGGTGTTGGGCCGCGCGCGCCATGTCGGGGCGTAGTCGGGGCGATAGGTCGCCACGATCATCCGCCGCCGCGCATTGTCCATGTCGGCGACGTCGGAGAGGAACTCGATGGTCGAGGGATCGACCCAGTGCAGATCCTCCACCACGATCAGCAACGGATCTCGGACGTCGAGCGCGTCCAGCAGCGCCACGAGCGCCGCCGACACCGCGCGGCGCACCTGCCCGGCGGCGCCCTCCAGCGGCGTCTCGACCTCGAAATCCAGCAAATGCGCCAGCGCGGGCAAGAACTGCGCCGCGTCGAGCCCCTCTTCGGCCAAAAACGCCCGCGCCAGCGCCCCGCGCGCCTGCGCCGACGCGCTTTCCTCGGCGCCGATGAACCGCTCGACGCCGGTGCGCAGCACATGAAACGCGCTGCCCTGGCGGATGGTGGAGCCGCTCAGCGCCAGCACCCGGTGCGGCATGCCGTCGAGCGCGTCGCGAAACACCCGCACCAGCGCCGACTTGCCGATCCCCGCCTCTCCCGACAGCAGCACCAGCTGCCCCTCGCCCTCCGCCGCGCTGTCCCAGCGCTGGCGCAGCACCGCCAGCTCGCCGCCGCGCCCCAGTATCTCCGCCGCCTGGCCGCTCATCGAGTCGGCGTCGCGCGACAGGCCGACCACCAGACAGGCGCGCACCGGACGCTCCACCCCGCGCAGGGTCTGCTCGCCGATGTCGGCGAACATGAACTGCCGCTCCGCAAGCCGCCGCGTGGTGTCGGACACCACGATGTCGCCGGGCTGTGCCGCCTGCTTCAGCCGCTCCGCCACGTTGGGCGCCTCGCCGAACAGGTCGCCGCCCTCACGCTCTGCGGCGTCCACAACCACCTCGCCGGTGTGGACCGACAGCCGCGCCTGCACCGGAACGCGCAGCTGCGCCAGCTCCTTCTCCAGCGCCGCGACGGCCTTGAGGATGGCGCGGGCGCAGTGGACCGCGCGCACGGCGGCGTCCTCGAACGCCACCGGATAGCCGAAGAACACCGCGCCGCCGTCGCCCGCAAAGCCGCCCATGCGACCGCCGAACTCCGCCGCCGCCGCGACCACGACCCGCTTGAAGGCGGCCAGCACCCGGCGATAGTCCTCGATGTCGAGCCGCTGGGTCAGGCCGGTGCTGTCCACCAGATCGGCGAACAGCACCGTGACCTGGCGCAGCTCGCCGCCCAACGCGCGCGGCTGGGCCTGCGGCGGCGCGGGCTGGTCGGCGGGGTCGGGATCGGCCGGCGCGACCGCCGCCGCAGCCCCCGGCGGCGCGCGCAGCCCGGCGCCGCAATGGTGGCAGAAAGCGGCGTCCGCCAGAACCTCGGCGGCGCAGGACGGGCAGCGCGGCGCCAGCTTCGCGCCGCACCCGGCGCAGAACCGGGCGTCAGCGGGATTGAGGTAGTCGCAGGCTCCGCACTTCATGCCGCTCCGCTTTCCCGTCAGGAACACTCAATTTCTGACGATAGGCCATCCGACACATTCATGCCATGGTTGCAAGCGGCGGCGCTCACGCTTTCGTGCGCGCCGCGTCGCCGCCGGCGTCGCGCGCCGCCAGCTTCAGGTTCGCGCTCTCCAGCCGGTCCGCCATCAGCCGGATGACTTCGAGCGCCAGATCGCTGAACTCGGCCAGCAGTCGGCGCAGCACGGCCCGGTCGAGCCGCAGCACCTCCAGCGGCGCCGCCGCCGTCACGAAGGCGATGCGCGGCCGGTCGCACAGCGCCGCGATCTCGCCGAACAGCGCGCCGCGCTCCAGCCGCGCGACCGGCGCGGCGGCGGGGTCCATGCGCACCTCCGCGGCGCCGGAGATCACCACATAGGCCGCGTCGCCCGCGTCGCCGCGCGCAAACAGCGTCTCGCCCGCGCGATAGCTCAGCGTCTCGCCGGTCAGCGCGATCAGCTTGAGCCTGCCGTCGTCGATCCGCCGGAACACCGTGCAGGCGCGCAAGGCGCCCACCGCGTCGTCAAGGCTCATGGCCCCCTCCCTGTTCGCGCGCGCCCGGCGATGCAGTCGCAAGACCCGCCGCGTCGATGCGCACCACCAGATCGGCCCCCTCGCTCGTCGCCGCGTCCGCAGCGTGGATCAGCGTCGCTTCCGGCGCCTCCCGCCTCGCGAAGGCCAGCGCCTCGGCGTCGGGCGCCGCCTCGATCACCAGCAGGCGGGGCCGCTTGATCAGCGCGCGCGCCAGCGCCGCCCGCCGCCGCGCCGCGCGCGACAACAGCGCCCCGCCGCGCCCGATGGGCGCCGCCAGCCCCAGCCGCAGCAGCCCCTCGCCCGCGCCCGCGCCCAGCAGCGCGGCCTCCACCGCGCCGTTCAGGCCGCGCGCGGCGCCGCGACGGTCGAAGCGGCGCGGACTGCGCAGCACGTTGTCGAACAGCGACAGCGCCGGGTTGACCGCGTCGCTGTCGAAGAACACGAACTCCGGCGTCGCCGCAAGCCGGGCGCGCAACGCCGCGCGCAGCGCCAGAAGCCGCGCGCGGCGCGCGGCGTCGAGCACGGCCAGCCGGTCGCGCGCCGGGATGAAGCGCGCCGCGAGCCGGACCATGAACCGCCGCCGGGCCGAAGCGCGCCGCCCCGGCGGCCCGCTCGCCGCATACTCCGCCGCCGCGACGATCTGCGCCTGCCCATAGCCCGCGATGTCGCCGAACACCGCCGAGTCGCGCCCCGCCGCAGCGACCAGAGCGGCGAACTCGACCGCTATCGCCTCGCCGATCTCGGCCAGCGCCGCGTCGGCGCCGCTCTCGCGCAGCAGCGCGGCGATGTCGTCGCGGGCGAGCGCGGCGTCGCCGTCGGCGGCGCCCCCGGTCACCGCCCCGAACAGCAGGTTGTCGAGCAGGCAGGCGTGGGCGTTCATCGCGTCGCGCCGCCACGGCGCGATCAGATCGGCGACCAGCGCGCCATCCGCGCTTCCGTCCTCCCCCTGCGCCAGCGCGGCGCGCGCCGCCGCGACCAGCGGCGCCCAGTGCGCCTGGGCGTCGGCGGGGACAGGCGCCTCCAGCGCCAGCGCCCGCAGCTCAGGCGCCAGCCCCGCGCCCTGCGCCAGCGCCAGCATCCGCGCCTCCAGCGCATCCGCGCCGGCCACGCCTGCGGCGGCGTAGTCGATCCAGTCGCCGTCGGGGTCGATCTCCGCCGCGCCGGTCAGCCGCGCCTCCATCCGCATCTCCGCCGCCGCCGCGCCGGTCAGCGGCGGCGGCGCCCGCAACAGCCCCGCCGCAAGGGCGGCGCGCAGCGCGCCGCCGCTCAGCGCCGGATCCTCGGCGACATGGCCCACCGCCGCGCCGATCTGCGGCAGCGTCGCGTCATGCAGCGCCACGCCGCCCAGCGTGACGCCGCCGGAGACCGGCGCCTCCAGCCCCGCGACCATGCGCAACAGCGCCGCGCGCGCGCCGCTCTCGCCGCCCAGCACCGCGACCCGCGCGCCCTGCGGCAGGATCAGCCGCGAGATGAACAGCCCGCCCGCGCCGGGGCCGCCGTCGAGCACGACGATCTCGCAGTCGCCGCCCAGCGGCGCCGCGCCCGGCCTGCCCTCGATGCGCTCCTGCGGCAGCAGATCCGGCCCGCCGAACCCCTCGACGACAAAGCCGAAGCGCGCGCGATAGTCGGTCCAGTTCTGCACATAGACAAGGATCTCGCGCCACGGCGACGCCATCTCCTTCTGCGCCGCCAGCACCGCCACCAGCGCGCCAAAGTCCAGCCGCCCCTCAATCACCAGCCAGCCGCCCACCGCGTAGAAGAAGAACGGCGGCAGCTGGTTGAGCAGGTTGTTCACCGCCTTGATCGCATACTTGCGCCGGAACAGGTCGAGCCGGATGCGCCCCTGCCGGTGCAGCCGCGCCGAGAGCTGCGCCAGCCGCCAGCGCCCGGCCCCGTCCACGATGACGTCGTCGATGCGCGCCACGCTGTCGCCGATGAAATCCGCCAGATCGCGCGCGCCCACGGCGCGCTGACGGTTCAGCCGGATCACCCGCGCCTGCATCCGCGGGATCAGCCAGCCCTGCAGCGGAAACATCGCCACCGCCGCCAGCCCCAGCCGCCAGTCCTGCACGAAGATGAACCCGGCATAGACCGCCAGCAGCCCGCCCTGAAACAGCGGCGTC
>CAZOZE010000121.1:0-27740 GCA_964584215.1 uncultured Rhodobacterales bacterium | reverse complement strand
GATCGCGTGCGCCGCGTCCACGGTGATCTGGTCGTTGGTGCGGTCGCGCTCCTCGATGCCGAGGTCGTAGTATTTCAGGTCGATGTCGAGGTAGGGCAGGATGAGCTTTTGCTTGATGAAGTCCCAGATGATCCGGGTCATCTCGTCTCCGTCGAGTTCGACGACCGGATTTGCGACCTTGATCTTGCTCATGTAGCCCCTCCCATGCGGTGTTCGCGGATGCGCGCGGACGCTAACGCCCCGCTTGCTGCACCGCAAGAACGCCGCGTTGCGGCACAAGCGCCCGTTTGGCGGCTTGCGCGGGGCGGGGCGCCGCGCTAAGCGGCGCGCCATGGCATCAGGCACCGACAGCACCCGCGCGCCCGAGTGGTCCCCCGACGGGCCATACTTCATTCTGGTTCGCCCGCAGCTGGGTGAGAACATCGGCGCGGCGGCAAGGGCGATGTGGAACTTCGGCCTCAAGCGGATGCGGCTGGTCAGCCCCCGCGACGGCTGGCCGAACCCCTCCTCCACCGCCATGGCCTCCGGCGCCAGCGCGGTGCTCGACGCAGTGCAGGTGTTCGCCGACACCGGCGCGGCGACCGCCGATCTCGGCCGCGTTTACGCCACCACCGCCCGGCCGCGCGACCTCACCAAGCAGGTGATGTCGCCCGAGCAGGCGGTCGCCGACATGGCCGCCCGGATCGCCGCAGGCGACCGGGTGGGCGTCCTGTTCGGGCCGGAGCGTTCCGGGCTGGAGCAGGACGACGTGATCCGCGCCAACGTGATCATCTCGGTGGCGACCAACCCGGCCTTCGCGTCGATCAATCTGGCGCAGGCCTCGCTGCTGCTCGCGTATGAGTGGCGCAAGGCGGCGGGGATGCGGCCGGCGCGCGCCGAGCCGCTGGCGCCCGCCGCCGACGTGACGGCGATGCTGGAGCATCTGTTCGCCGAGCTTGCGCCGGCCAACTATTTCTGGCCCGCCCTCAGGGGCCCGGCGCTGCGCGCGCATCTGGAGAACCTGTTCCGCCGCGCGCCGCTGACCACGCAGGACGTGCGCTCCCTGCGCGGCGTGATCAAGGCGCTTTCGGCGGGGCGCGCGGGGCGCGTGGCGCGGCTCATCGCGCCCGATCCCGCCGCCTGCGCCGACATGGAGGCGCTGCGCGGCCGGATCGACGCCATCGACCGCGCGCTGATGGCGCTGTTCGCGCAGCGCGAGGCGCACATCGCGCGCGCCGTCGAGATCAAGCAGGCCGCCGGCCTGCCCGCGCGGATCCCCGACCGGGTGGCGCAGGTGCTCGACAACGTGCGCGCGGCGGCGGTGGCGGAGGGGCTGGAGCCCGAGCCTTACGCAGACATCTGGCGCGCGCTGATCGAGCGCGCGATCGCTTTCGAGGCGCGGACCCTGCCGGAGTAGCCCGGACCCGCGTCGGGCCTACCCGGCGTGACGCAGGATTCCGCGCCGGCCCGCGGGCCCGGGCGTCGTCGCGCCGCAAGATTGTCGCGCGGCGTCGCCGATGACGCTATAGCCGTCGCTTGTCGGGCGCCGGGCCGGGCGTTACATCCGGGGCGCGGCGATGGAGATGGACCGATGAGCAAGCCCCGCGCGATCTTTCAGGAGGTGAGCGGCCCGCAGGCCGCCGCGCCGGTCCCCGGCGCCGCCGAGCGCGCGAAGCGCCGGGCGCGGCGCTGGATCGCGGGCTGGCTGTTGGCGCTGGCGGCGCTGACGGCGGCGATGGTGCTGGTCGGCGGCATGACGCGGCTGACCGACAGCGGGTTGTCGATGGTCTCATGGCATCCGGTGTTGCAGACCGTGCCGCCGCTGACCGAGGCCGAGTGGCTGGCCGAGTTCGAGAAATATCGGCAGACGGCGCAGTTTCGCGAAGTCAATTCGTGGATGACGCTCGCCGATTTCAAGCCGATCTACTGGTGGGAATGGGGCCATCGCCAGTTCGGGCGGGTGATCGGGCTGGTCTGGGCGGTCGGGCTGCTGGCGTTCGCCGCGCTGCGCTGGGTTCCCGCTGGATACTGGCCCGCGCTGGTCCTGCCCGGCGCGCTCGGCGCGGGGCAGGCGGTGCTGGGCATGTGGATGGTCGATAGCGGCGTGGCGGCGGGGTCTGAGCTGGTGTCGGTGGCGCCCTATCGGCTGATGCTGCATCTGGGGTTGGCCTTCACCATTCTGGGGACGCTGCTGTGGCCCGCCTGGCGGCTGCTGCGCGAGGAATGGGCGCTGTTGCAGGCGCGCAGGCGGCGCGGCGGGCTGGGGTGGAGCGGCGCGGTGGTGGCGCTGTGCTTTGTGCAGGTGCTGCTGGGCGCGCTGGTGGCGGGCAACGACGCCGGTCGCGGCTATGTCGATTGGCCGCTGATGCAGGGCGCGATCCTGCCGCCGGAGGCGTTCGATCTCGCGCCTGCGTGGCGCAACTTCATCTGGGGCGAGGCGCTGGTGCAGTTCAACCACCGCGTCGCAGGCTATCTGCTGGCGGTGGTCGCGCTGGCGGCGTGGGTTGCGGCGCGGCGCGGCAAGCTGCGGACGGTGGCGCGCTGGGCGGGGATCGCGGCGCTGGCGGTCTGGGCGCAGGCCGCGTGGGGCGTCCTGACGGTGATGTACGCCGCGCCGCTGGCGCTGGCCATCGCGCATCAGGCGGGCGCGGTCGCGACCTTTGCGCTGGCGCTGCGCGCGCGGTTCACTGCGGCCTATCCGCCGGAACAATCGGTGCGCGGCTGAGGCGGCTTGCGCGGCGCGCGGTCGGCTGTAGCCTGGCGTCGTGAAGGGGGAGGGTGGAAATGGCTGCTGAAATGCACGCGCTGGCGCCGCACGCGCTGCCGTCGTTCGTCACGCCGCCCGGAGAGACCGACGCGCTGATGGTAGGGCTTGCGGTGGCGCTGGTGGCGGGGGTGCTGCTGGCGGGGGTGCTCTACCTCACGTTGCACGCGCTGCCCGAGCGGCTGGCGCATGGGCGCGGCAAGGCGCATGGGGCGCTGGTGGCGGTGCTCGCGCTGCTGGCGCTGTTCACCCACCAGAACATCTTTTGGGTCGCGGCGCTGCTGCTGGCGATCGTTGATCCGCCCGACTTCCAGACGCCGCTGCGCCGCGCCGCCGACGCGCTGGAGCGGATGGCGGGACGGCGCGGCGGCGCGGCGCCGGATGCGCCCGCCAAGGCGGAGGACGCATCGTGATCGAGGCGCTGCTCTGCTCACTGGTGACGATATTGCCCGATTTTCTGTTCCGCCGCTTTGGGCAGGGCAAGCGGCTGGGCGTGGAGATCACGCTCTATACCGTATGGTACGAGCTGCGCTGGGGCATCGTCGCCTGCGTGATCCTGACCGTTTCGCTGATTACGACGATTTTCTATTTCCACCCCTCGACCACCAGCGCGGCGTCGTTCTTTCGCGCCATGCCGCTGGTGCCCGAGGCGACCGGGCGGGTGGCCGAAGTGCATGTGCGCAGCGGCGAGACGATCGCGGCGGGCGCGCCGCTTTTCTCGCTGGACGACGGCGACGAGCGCGCGGCGCTTGAAACGGCGCGCCGCCGCATCGACGAGATCGACGCGCGCGCGCTGGTCGCCGCCGCCCGGCTGGTCGCCGCCGACGGCGCCATCGCGCAGGCGCAGGGCGCGCTCGATCAGGCGCTGGACGAACTGGCGACCAAACGGGCGCTGGTCGCGCGCAACCCCGATCTTGTCGCCGCCCGCGAGATCGAGCGGCTGGAGACGCTGGCCGAGGGCCGCCGCGGCGCGGTGGACGCCGCGCGCGCCGAAAAGACCGCCAGCGAGACCGAGATCACGGCGTTGCTGCCCGCCCAGCGCGCGCTCGCCGAGGCGGAGCTGGCGCAGGCGCAGGTGGCGCTCGACCGCATGGAGATCCGCGCGGGCGTGGCGGGCCAGATCGAGCAGTTCACGCTGCGCGTCGGCGACCTCGTCAGCCCGCTGATGCGACCCGGCGGCTTGATCATCCCCGCCGACGCCGGACGGCGCGCGGTGCAGGCGGGGTTCAACCAGATCGAGGCGCAGGTGCTCCGCCCCGGCATGATCGCCGAGATCGCCTGCCCCGCGCTGCCGTTCACCGTGATCCCGATGGTGGTGGTCTCGGTGCAGAACTATGTCGCCTCCGGTCAGATCAGGCTCGCCGACCAGCTGCTCGACGCCAGCGCCTTCAAGGGCGACGGCACCGTGCTGGCCGAACTGGAGCCGCTGTATCCCGGCGGGCTGGACGGCCTGCCCCCAGGCGCGTCCTGCACCGCCAACGCCTACACCAGCAATCACGAGCGGCTGGCCGACCCCGAACTTTCGACGGCGACGCGGCTGGCGCTGCATGCGGTGGATGCGACGGCCGTGGTGCACGCCGCGATCCTGCGCATCCAGGCGCTGCTGGCGCCGGTGCGCACGCTGGTGCTGTCCGGCGGTCACTGAGCGGGACCGTTTCAATCGCGATCGCCGCGTCCTGTCTCCTGAGGGGGGGGGCGCCGCCGATCAGAGCGAAGACGCCACGTCGGCCCCGGCGCCCTTCGCGATCGGGGCGCGCTTCGGGCGCTTTTTCTCAGGAGATCGCAGCCCGGTCAGGCGCCGGAATTGGCTGCGGGACTGGCGGGCGCCGCCGCGCCGCATGACCCCATCAGCGCGTCGATGCGCGCACCCAGCCATTGCGGCATCTCGTGCGGCGCGTTGGCGCGGATCAGGTCGGCGGCGTCCACGATGATGCGGCTTGAGGCGGCGGCGTCGATAGCGGCGATGCGCTGTTCGGCGGGCACGGCGAGATCGTAGAGCATGTAGAGCACCGCCACCAGCGCCACGCCGCGCGCCACGCCGAACAGAAAGCCCAAGCCCCGGTCGAACGGCCCCAGCGCCGAATCGCGCACCACGCCCGACAGCAAGGGCGTGAAGATCGACAGCACGATCAGCCCGATTGCGAAGGCGACCGCGAAGGCGGCGAGGATCGACAGCGTGCAGGATGAACGCAGGAAATCGCCGACCACCGGGATTTCGCGCATCAAGGGCTCCAGCAGCGGCGCGAAGAAGAATGCTGCCATGCCGGCCAGCACCCAGCCCGCGATCGCCAGCGTCTCGCGCGTCAGGCCGCGCGCATAGGCCAGCAGGGCCGAGACGGCGACGATCAGCAGCACGACGCCGTCGGCGAGGGTGAACGCCATGAACCTATTCCCGTTTCTGCGGCGGGCCGAACCGCGCCTCGACGAACGCGCGTAGCTCCGCCACCGTGTGGACCTCCATGCCCGGCGCGGCGCCGGGCCCCGGCGGGGCGTAGGCGGCGGAAAAACCGAGCTTCACCGCCTCCTTTAGCCGCGCCTCGGCCTGAGAAACAGGGCGCACCGCGCCGGAGAGGCTGATTTCGCCGAAAATCACCGCCTCCGGCGGCAGCGGCGCGTCGGTGAGCGCCGACATCAGCGCCGCGGCGACCGCCAGATCGGCGGCGGGTTCGCTGATGCGCAGGCCGCCCGCGACGTTGAGATAGACATCCATCCCCGCCATCGACACGCCCGCGCGCGCCTCCAGCACCGCGAGCACCATCGCCAGCCGCGCGCTGTCCCACCCCACCACCGCGCGGCGCGGCGTGCCGAGGCTGGAGGAGGCGACCAGCGCCTGGATCTCGCACAGCAGCGGCCTTGTGCCCTCGACGCCCGCGAACACCACCGCACCGGGCGCCCGCGCGCCGCGCTCGCCGAGGAACAGCGCCGAAGGGTTGGCGACCTCGGCGAGGCCTGCGCCGGTCATCTCGAACACGCCGATCTCGTCCGCCGCGCCGAAGCGGTTCTTCACGGCGCGCAGGATACGGAACTGGTGGCCGCGCTCGCCCTCGAAATAGAGCACGGTGTCCACCATGTGCTCGATCACGCGGGGGCCGGCGATCTGGCCGTCCTTGGTGACGTGGCCGACCAGGATCACCGCCGAGCCGCGCCGCTTGGCGAAGCTGGTCAGCTCATGCGCCGCCGCGCGCACCTGAGAGACCGAGCCGGGCGCGCTGTCCACATTGTCGGCCCACATGGTCTGGATCGAGTCGATCACCGCCAGCGCGGGGCGCTCCGCATCCAGCGTGGTCAGGATGTCGCGCAGGTTGGTCTCGGCGGCCAGCAGCACCGGCGCATCGGCCAGCCCCAGCCGCGCGGCGCGCATCCGCACCTGCGCCGTCGCCTCCTCGCCCGAGACATAGACCGCCTTGGCGCCGAGGCGGGCGAAGGCGGCGGCGGCTTGCAGCAGCAGCGTCGATTTGCCGATGCCGGGATCGCCGCCGACCAGAACGGCGGAGCCGGGCACCAGCCCGCCGCCCAGCACCCGGTCGAGTTCTGCGCCGCCGGAGGGCGTCCGGGGCGGCGGGGCTTCCTCTCCGGCGAGGGGAACCAGCGCCGTCTTGCGGCCCTTGGCGGCGCCCAGCGAGCGCGAGGCGGGGCCTGCGGCGGGAAGACCTGCGTCCTCGCTGAGGCTGTTCCACGCGCCGCAGGCGTCGCAGCGCCCCGACCATTTGCGGTGGGCGGCGCCGCAGGCGGTGCAGACGAAGGCGGGGGCGTCGCGGGCCACGGGCGCTAGCGTCCGGTTGCTTCAAGCGCAGGCGTCGCTGCGCGCGTTCTCCCGCCCGATCTGTCCCGCGACAGATCGGGCCGCGTCCGCCCTGCCGGGCGGTCACGGCCCGATTTGCAGCGTGAGGCGATGGCGGGGCGCCCCTCGGCCTGCGGCTTGCGCCTCCGGCCGACCGGCCCGCGCGTCCCGCCACCGGCGGGCCGCTGACGCGGGCCGGCGCGCATCGCGGCGCTGGCGAAACTGGGGTGGGCGCGGCACAATCTGGCGCGGCACAATCTGGCGCGGCACGGTCGGGCCGGGGCGGCGCTTGGCGAGGCGGCGCTGACAGCCTGCATCACGTTACCCTAGCGCAGCGCGGCGATGGGGCCGGTCGCGCGACCGTGGATGAACTGATCGACGTACGGATTGCCGCTGTTGTCCAGATCGCCCACCGGGCCGCACCACTGGATCACGCCCCCGTGCAGCATCGCCACCTCATCGGCGATCTTGCGCACCGAGGTCATGTCGTGGGTGATGGTCATGGCGGTGGCGCCCATCTCCTGAACGATCTCGCGGATCAGATCGTTGATCACGTCGGCCATGATCGGGTCGAGGCCGGTGGTCGGCTCGTCGAAAAAGATGATCTCCGGCTCGGCGGCGATGGCGCGCGCGAGGCCGACGCGCTTTTGCATGCCGCCCGAAAGCTCGGCGGGGAAGCTCTCGGCGACATCGGGGCCGAGGCCGACGCGGCGCAGCTTTTCGATGGCGATGGCGCGGGCCTCCTCCGCGCTCTTGCGGCGCTTGCCCTGCAACAGGCGGAAGGCGACGTTGCGCCAGACCGGCAGGCTGTCGAACAGCGCGCCGCCCTGAAACAGCATCCCGAACCGGTCGAGCACCGCGTCGCGGTCGGCGCCGCGCGCGCGGGTGATGTCCTGTCCGTCCAGCCGCACTGCGCCCGCGTCGGGGCGCACCAGTCCGATCACACATTTCAGCGTGATCGACTTGCCGGTGCCCGAGCCGCCGATCACCACCATCGAGCGGCCCCTCGGCACCTTCAGATCGACGCCGCGCAGCACATGGTTGTCGCCAAAACTCTTGCGCACGCCCTCAAGCTCGATCCGCGGCGTCTGCATCACGACCCCACGAAGAAAAACTCGGTCATCACATAGTTCGACGCGAGAATCAGAATCGAGGCGGAGACCACTGCGTTGGTGGTCGCCCGGCCCACCCCCTGCGCGCCGCGCCCGGAGTTGTAGCCCTGATAGCAGCCCATCAGCGCGATGATGAAGCCGAACACCGACGCCTTGATGAGGCCCGAGGTCACGTCGCCGACCTCCAGAAAGTCGATGGTGTTGGCCATGTAGGCGCCTGAATTGAAGTCGAGCCGTCCGACGCCGACCAGAAAGCCGCCCATGATCCCGATCACGTCGCCGATGAACACCAGCGCAGGCAGGGCGAGCGTGGCGGCGGCGAGGCGGGGGGCGACCAGATACTTGTAGGGGTTGGTCGAGAGCGTGGTGAGCGCGTCGATCTGTTCGGTGACGCGCATGGTGCCGATCTCGGCGGCGACCGAGGCCGACACCCGCCCCGCCACCATCAGCCCGCCCAGCACCGGCCCAAGCTCTCGCGTGATGCCGATGGCGACGATCGAGGGCACCACCGATTCCGCGTTGAACCGCGCGCCGCCGGCGTAGATCTGCAACGCCAGCGCCGCGCCGGTGAACAGCGCCGTCATGCCGACCACCGGCAGCGAGAAATAGCCGATGCGCAGCAGTTGCGCGCCGAACTCGCGCCAGAAGAACGGCGGGCGGAAAACATGGCTCACGCCTGCGGCGGCGAACAGGCTGAGCGCGCCGGTCGCCTGGCACAGGCCGAGCACGGTGCGCCCGATGGAGGCGAGAAAACCCTGGATCATCGACGCCAACGCCACGCTGTCACTCCGCCAAGGGGGCCGTTTCGCCGCCTTCATAGCGGCGCGCATAGCGCGATCCAAGGCTTGTCAGGATTTCATAGCCGATTGTGCCCGCCGCCGCCGCCAGCGCATCGACGCCCTGATGCGGCCCGAGCAGGTCGAGCGCGTCGCCGGGCGCGAGGTCCGGCGCCTCGGTCACATCCACGGTGATCAGATCCATGCTGACGCGGCCGCGCGCCGGCAGGGCGCGGCCGCCGTGAAAGACGCGGGCGCGCCCGCTCATGGCGCGGATCAGGCCGTCGGCGTAACCGGCTGAAATGGTTGCGACACGGGTTTCGCGTTCGGCGCGCCATGCGGCGCCGTAGCCCACCGCTTCGCCGGGCGCCACGGCGCGGATCTGCAGGATGGGAACCGAGAGCCGCACCACCGGCGCGGCTTCGGCGAACGGCAGGCCGCCGTAGAGGCCGACGCCGGGGCGCACCAGGTCGTGGCGCCAGTCAGGCCCCAGCAGTGCGCCGCCGGTCGCCGACAGGCTGCGCCGCAGGCGCGCAAGACGCGGATGCGCGGTCATCGCGACGAAGGCGGCGGCCTGAGCGGCGTTCATCGGGTGGGCGGGATCGTCGGCGCAGGCGAGGTGGCTGACGACCAGATCGGGGGCGAGGCCGTCGAGGCCCTGCGGGTCGTCGAGCACGGCGGAAAGCTCGTCCGCCTCCAGCCCCAGCCGGTTCATGCCGGTGTCGAGTTGCAGGCCGCAGGGCAGCGGCGCATCGCGGGCGGCGGCGCGCGCGGCCGCGATCTGGCCGGGGCTGTTGAGAAGGGGGCGAATGGCGAAGGCGCGGATCAGGTCCGCGTCGCCCCCGGTCATGCCGTTGAAGCAGTAGATCGCCGCTGCCGGACCGAGAACCTCGCGCACCGTCGCCGCCTCCTCGGGCAGCGCGGTGAAGAAGGTGCGCGCGCCCGCCGCCCACAGCGCCGGGGCGACGTGCGCGACGCCCAGGCCATAGGCGTCGGCCTTGACCACGGCGGCGGTCTCGGCGGGGGCGCAGAGAAGGCTCAGGCGGCGCCAGTTTTCCGCGATCGCGGCGAGGTCGATGGTGAGCGTGGCGCGCGCCACGGTTCAGAAATCGCGCCGGTCGCCGCGGTCCTCGTGCGCGAGGTCGCCGAAGCGGGTGAACTGACCCTCGAACATCAGCTCGATGGTGCCGATGGGGCCGTGGCGCTGCTTGCCGATGATCACTTCGGCCTTGTTGTAGATGCGCTCGGCCTTCTCCACCCATTCCTGGAACTTCGGATCGTCCTCGGAGGGTTTCAGGCGCTCGTGATAATATTCCTCCCGATAGACGAACATCACCACGTCGGCGTCCTGCTCGATGGAGCCTGATTCGCGCAGGTCGGCGAGTTGCGGGCGCTTGTCGTCGCGGTTCTCGACCTGGCGCGAGAGCTGCGACAGCGCGATCACCGGTATGTCGAGCTCCTTGGCGATGGCCTTCAGCCCCTGGGTGATCTCGGAGACCTCGTTGACGCGCCCCTCGTTGCGCCCGGCGCCGCGCATCAGTTGCAGGTAGTCCACCACCAGCACGTCGAGACCATGCTGGCGCTTGAGGCGGCGGGCGCGGGCGGCCATGGTCGAGATCGGCAGGGCGGGCGTGTCGTCGATGAACAGCGGGATGCGCTCAAGCTCTGCGGTGGCGTGGACGAAGCGGCGAAAGTCGTCCTCCTCCATCTCGCCGCGCCTGATCTTCTCCGAAGGCACGCGCGCCTGCTCGGACAGGATGCGCGCGGCGAGCTGTTCGGAGGACATCTCAAGCGAGAAGAACCCCACCACGCCGCCGTCCACCGTGCCGGTGACGCCGTCCTGCCGCTCGCCGACCTTGTGTTTCTTGGCGATGTTGAAGGCGATGTTGGTCGCCAGCGCCGTCTTGCCCATCGAGGGCCGCCCGGCGATGATCAGCAGGTCCGACGGGTGCAGGCCGCCCAGCTTGCGGTCCATGTCGATCAGCCCGGCGCTGAGGCCCGCCAGCCCGCCTTCGCGTTGATAGGCCGCGTTGGCGCTGTCGAGCGCCTGCTTGACCGCACGGCGGAACGAGACGAACCCGCCCTCGTACTTGCCCTTCTCGGCCAGCGCGTAGAGCGCCTGCTCGGCCTCGACGATCTGTTCGCGCGGCTCGCTGTCGGTGGTGACGGCGGCGGCGCGCGCGGAGATCTCGTCGCCCAGCAGGATCAGCTCGCGCCGCAGCGCAAGGTCGTGGATCGCCTGGGCGTAGTCGCGGGCGTTGAAGATCGAGATCGCGCCGCCCGCCAGCCGCGCCAGATAGGCCGCTCCGCCGACCTCGGTCATGCCCGGGTCGGACTCGAAGAACGGTTTGAGGGTGACCGGCGTCGCCAGCGCGCCCTGCTGGATGCGCCGCGCGGCGACCTCGAAGATGCGCCCGTGCAGCGGGTCGTAGAAATGGCGCGGCTCGATCAGCTGCGCGACGCGGTCATAAACCTCGTTGTTGACCAGCAGCGCGCCCAGAAGCGCCTGCTCGGCCTCGATATTGTGCGGCTGAATGCGCATTTCCCGCCCGATCGCGCCGTCGGCCATGCCTGCCCCTCGTTCTTGCCTGACTTGGACGATACAGGCAAAAGCCACGCTAAGCCAATGGATTCGTTCAGTGTTATCGTAACGCGGCTGTGGATGACGGGGATGGTTCCGGTTCCGTGAGCGTTATCAAAGGGCAAAGAAAAGAGCCGCAGCCCGGCTTTGGGCTGCGGTTCTCGAAGTCGGCCGGGCGGCGGCGCGTCAGTCGATGACTTCCATCCCGGCGGGGGTGCGCGGCGCGTCCTCGTCGTCCTCGAACAGCTGCTGCACGTCGAAATCGGCCTGGTCCGCCGCCTCGGCCTCGGCGCGCAGGTCGGCGATCGACTTGCCCTCGGCCTGAAGCACCGCCTCCTCCGCCGAGCGCGCCACGTTGATGGTGATCGTCGCGCTGACCTCGGGGTGCAAGATCACGCGCATGTCGTGCAGGCCGAGCTCCTTGACGTGGGTGTTGAGCACCACCTGGTTGCGCGACAGGCTGAAGCCGCCCTCGGTCGCCGCCTCGGCGGCGTCGCGCGCGCTGACCGAGCCATACAGCGCGCCGCCGTCCGCCGCCTGACGGATCACCACGAAGGTCTGGCCGTCGAGCTTCGCCGCGACCGCCTCGGCCTCCTTCTTCAACTCCAGGTTGCGCGCCTCTAGCTGGGCGCGCTGCGCCTCGAAGCGGGCGAGGTTGGCCTTGGTGGCGCGCAGGGCCTTGTGCTGGGGCAGCAGGAAGTTGCGGCCGAAGCCCTCCTTCACCGTGACCACGTCGCCCATCTGGCCGAGTTTCTCGACCCTCTCAAGCAGAACCACTTGCATGTCCGGGCGCTCCTCAATTCACCGCATAGGGGATCAGGGCGAGGAAGCGGGCGCGCTTGATGGCGCGCGCAAGCTCGCGCTGCTTCTTGGCGGAGACGGCGGTGATCCGGCTCGGCACGATCTTGCCGCGCTCCGAGACGTAGCGCTGCAGCAGCTTCACGTCCTTGTAGTCGATGACCGGCGCGCCCTCACCCGAGAACGGGCAGGACTTGCGACGACGGAAAAACGGTTTCTTGGCCATGGCTCTATCCCTCCCGATCAGTCTTCGCGCCGCCCGCGGCCGCCGCGGCGGCCCCGGTCGTCACGCACGTTGCGCGAGCGGACCACCGCGCTCTCGCCTTCTTCATGCGCATCGACGCGGATCGTGAGCACGCGCATCACGTCCTCATGCAGGCGCATCAGCCGCTCCATCTCCTCGACCGCCGCAGCGGGCGCGTCGGACTTGAGGTAGGCGTAATGGCCCTTGCGGTTCTTGTTGATCTTGTAGGCGAGCGTGCGCAGACCCCAGTACTCGAAGCTGGGGACGTCGCCGCCGTTGTCCTTGAGGACCTGGCTGAAGTGCTCGATCAGCGCCTCGGCCTGCGCGTTGGAGATGTCCTGCCGCGCGATGAAGACATGCTCGTAAAGAGACATGAGCGTTCCTGTTCAAATGCGCGCTTCACCGTGCGGCCATGCAATGCTCCCGGGGCCGCACACGAGAGGCGCCGCGTTGCCATCGTATCGGGAGATGCGCCTTCTGCCGCCGTTGGCGGGAAATTGCAACCGGAAACGGCGCGACGCCGCGCGCTTGACAGAGCAGGCGTGGCGGTTACCAAGACGACACACGCTGAGGGAGTGGCGGCAGACATGGCGCGCGCATTCGTTTTTCCCGGTCAGGGCAGTCAGACGGTCGGCATGGGCCGCTCGGCGGCCGCGGCGTATCCGGCGGCGCGCGCGGTGTTCGACGAGGTGGACGACGCGCTGGGCGAAAAGCTGAGCGCGCTGATCTGGGAGGGGCCGGAGGACCGGCTGGCGCTGACGCAGAACGCGCAGCCCGCGCTGATGGCGACTTCGCTGGCGCTGACGCGCGCGCTGGAGGCAGAGGGCGTGCGCGCAGGCGACCATGCGGCGTTCGTCGCCGGGCATTCGCTGGGCGAGTATTCCGCCCTGTGCGCGGCGGGGGCGCTGAGCGTGGCGGATGCGGCGCGGCTGTTGCGCGCGCGCGGGCTGGCGATGCAGGCGGCGGTGGCGGTGGGCGCCGGGGCGATGGCGGCGTTGCTGGGCGCCGACCTCGATCAGGCGCGCGCCATCGCGGCGGACGCCGCTGAAGGCGCGGTTTGCGAGGCGGCGAACGACAACGCGCCGGGGCAGGTGGTGGTTTCCGGCGACCGCGCGGCGGTGGAGCGCGCGGTGGCGCTGGCGGCGGCGCGCGGCGTCAAGCGGGCGGTGATGCTGCAGGTCTCCGCGCCGTTCCATTGCGCGCTGATGGCGCCTGCGGCGGCCGCGATGCGCGCCGAGCTGGCGACTGCGACGATCACGACGCCGCGCCCGCCGCTGGTGGCGAATGTGCGCGCCGGGGCGGTGGACGACCCCGAGACGATCCGCGCGCTGCTGGTGGAGCAGGTGACGGCCATGGTGCGCTGGCGCGAGAGCGTGGAATGGATGGCCGCGCAGGGCGTGACGCAGCTGGTCGAGATCGGCGCAGGCAAGGTGCTGAGCGGGCTGGCGCGACGCATCGCGCGCGACATGGGCGCCGTCGCCGTCAACGAGGCGGCGGACGTGGCGCGGGTCGCGCAGGCCCTGCTGACGGAAGGAGAGGCCTGATGTTCGAGCTGACGGACAGGCGCGCGCTGGTCACCGGCGCATCGGGCGGCATCGGCGCGGCGGTCGCGCGCGCGCTGCACGCGCAGGGCGCGACGGTGGCGCTGTGCGGCACGCGGGTCGCGCCGCTGGAGGCGCTGGCGGCGGAGCTTGGCGAACGCGCCGTCGTGACGCCCTGCGACCTGAGCGACGGCGCGGCGGTGGACGCGCTGCCAAAGCAGGCGGCCGAGGCGATGGGCGGGCTGGACATTCTGGTGAACAACGCCGGGATCACCCGCGACAACCTGTTCATGCGCATGTCGGACGCCGAGTGGGACGCGGTGATCGCGGTCAACCTGACGGCGGCGTTTCGCCTGATGCGCGCTTCGGTGCGGGGCATGATGAAGGCGCGCTGGGGGCGGATCGTCTCGGTCACCTCGATCGTCGGCGTGACCGGCAATCCGGGGCAGGGCAACTACGCCGCCAGCAAGGCCGGGCTGATCGGCATGTCGAAATCGCTGGCGGCGGAGGTCGCCTCGCGCGCGATCACGGTGAATTGCGTGGCGCCGGGGTTCATCGCGACCGCGATGACCGATGCGCTGGCCGACACGCAAAGGGAGAAGCTGCTGACGGCGATTCCCGCAGGGCGGATGGGCGCGCCGGAGGAGATCGCGGCGGCGGTGGTCTATCTCGCCAGCGACGCCGGGGCCTACGTCACCGGGCAGACGCTGCACGTCAACGGCGGCATGGCGATGATCTAAACGATGATTTGCGGCGTTCGACGGGTGTGCTAAGGGACGCGCGGTCTGGATGGCGGGCCGGTTCCGGTGATGACCCGCCGCCGCGCAGACGCCGGGCCTCCCCGGCGCCGACACTGGGGTTAACCATGGGCCGCTGCGGCTCCTGAAAATGAGGGAAGTTGAGATGAGCGACATCGCTGAGCGGGTCAAGAAGATCGTCGTGGAGCACCTCGGCGTCGAGGAGGACAAGGTCGTGGAGACCGCGAGCTTCATCGACGATCTGGGGGCCGACAGCCTCGACACCGTCGAACTTGTGATGGCGTTCGAGGAGGAGTTCGGCATCGAGATCCCCGACGACGCCGCCGAGACGATCCAGACTTTCGGCGACGCGGTGAAATTCATCACCGAGAACTCGGCCGGGGCCTGACCCCCGCGCGGCGCGGCCTGCGGGTCGTCAGCCCCGCGCATGGGCTGACGACCGGTCGGGCGCGCGACCAGGCGACATCCGGAGGATTGTGGGCGCGATGAGACGGGTTGTCATCACCGGCCTTGGCGCGGTGACGCCGCTGGGCTGTGGCGTCGGGCCGACATGGCGGCGGCTGGTCGCGGGCGAGTCCGGCGCGGGCGTCGTGCGCCATTTCGACGCCTCGCACCTGCCGTGCCAGATCGCCTGCGAGATCCCGCTGGGCGACGGGGCGGACGGCGCGCTCAACATCGACGACTGGATCGCGCACAAGGACCGCCGCAAGCTCGACCGTTTCATCGTCTATGCGCTGATCGCGGCGCAGCAGGCGGTGGAGGACTCCGGCTGGACGCCGGGGCCGGATGACCGCGAGGCGCAGGAGCGCACCGGCGTGATGGTCGGCTCGGGCATCGGCGGCCTCGAGACCATCGCGGAGGCGGCGCTGATCCTGCGCGACAGGGGGCCGCGCCGCATCTCGCCGTTCTTCATCCCGTCGGCGCTGATCAACCTGTGCTCGGGGCAGATTTCGATCAAATACGGCTTCAAGGGGCCGAACCATGCGGTGGTGACGGCGTGTTCGACCGGCGCGCACGCCATCGGCGACGCGATGCGGCTGATCCGCTACGGCGACGCCGACGTGATGGTGGCGGGCGGCGCGGAAGCGCCGATCTGCGAGCTGTCGCTGGCGGGTTTCGCGGCGTGCAAGGCGCTCTCGACCGGGTTCAACGCCGAGCCGACGCGGGCTTCGCGTCCGTGGGACGCGGCGCGCGACGGCTTCGTGATGGGCGAGGGCGCGGGCGTGGTGGTGCTGGAGGAATACGAGCACGCCCGCGCGCGCGGCGCGAAAATCTACGCCGAAGTGCTCGGCTATGGCCTGTCGGGCGACGCCTATCATATCACCTCGCCCGCGCCGGACGGCGACGGCGGCTATCGCGCGATGGCGGCGGCGCTGCGCAGCGCGGGGCTGGCGCCGTCGGACATCGACTATGTGAATGCGCACGGCACCTCGACGCCGATGGGCGACGAGATCGAGCTGCACTCGGTGGGGCGGCTTCTGGGCGATCACGCGAAGAACGTGACGATGTCCTCGACCAAATCCTCAACCGGGCATCTGCTGGGCGCGGCGGGCGCGATCGAGGCGATCTTCTGCACGCTGGCGCTGCGCGATCAGGTGGCGCCGCCGACGCTGAACCTGGAGAACCCGTCGGTGAACACCGATCTCGATCTCGCGCCGCTGAAGGCGGTTTCGCGGCGGATCGACGTGGCGCTGTCGAACTCGTTCGGGTTCGGCGGGACGAACGCCTCGCTGATCCTCGGCAAGGCGCCGTGAGGGAGCGCTGATCGTGCGCAGCATCGCCGCCAACGCGCTGACCTTGCTGATCGTGCTGGGCGTCGCGCTGGCGGGGGTGATCGGCTATGGGGTGCGTGGGTTCAACGCCGAGGGGCCGCTGAGCGCGCCGCAGACGGTGGTCGTGGCGCGCGGCGCGTCGCTGGACCGGGTGGCGACGCAGCTCGAGCAGGCGGGCGTGATCACGTCGGCGAAGCTGTTTCGCCTCGGCGCGCGCTATCAGGGCAAGGACGGCGCGCTGCGCTACGGCGAGTATCAGGTGCCGCCGGGCGCCTCGATGGCGTCGGTGCTCGACCTGCTGGTGAGCGGCAAGGTGGTGCAATACGCCATCGCGGTGGCCGAGGGGCTGACCGCATGGGAAGTGGTGGAGCTGCTGGAGGCGTCGGCGGTGCTGACCGGCGAGATCGCCGAAATCCCGCCAGAAGGCTCGCTGGCACCCGACACTTATGCGGTGCAGCGCGGCGACACGCGCGCTGAAGTGCTGGTGCGCATGGCGGCGCTGCAACAGCGCCGGATCGGGGAGGCCTGGACGGCGCGGGCGGAAGGGCTGCCCTTCGACACGCCCGAGCAGATGGTGACGCTGGCCTCGATCATCGAGAAGGAGACCGGGGTCGCGGCGGAGCGCCCGCTGGTGTCGGCGGTGTTTCACAACCGGCTGAAACGCGGGATGCGGCTGCAATCCGATCCGACGATCATCTACGGCGTCACCGAGGGGCGGGGGCCGCTGGGTCGCGCGTTGACGCGCGGCGACATCCAGCGCCCGACCGCATGGAACACCTACGCCATCGACGGCCTGCCGAAAACGCCGATCGCCAATCCGGGCCGCGACGCGCTGCTGGCGGCGGTGCGCCCTGCCGAGAGCGACGCGCTGTATTTCGTGGCGGACGGCGGCGGCGGCCACGCCTTCGCCCGCACGCTGGCCGAGCACAATCGCAACGTCGCCGCCTGGCGCGCCATCGAGCGCGAGCGCGCCGACCAATAATGGCGCGAGATAATTAATACTTCAGTAATTCAATTAAATTTTATATTTATTCTTGACATGCTGAACGCTGCTTGGTATGAAACGGTCATCGTCAGAAATTGTGAGTCGTATTGAGGGTCGCGCTGGCGCTCGGCATTTTGCGTGAGGTTCATTGTGGCTGGAGCAAGACGGTCAAACGTGGTGGTGCGCCGCGCATTTGAGAACGCCTGCACGCTTTACGACGAACTGGCCACTGCGCTGACCGCGATCATCATGCGGCTCAAGACGCAGGGCGCCGCTGCGGGCGCGCTGAGCGGCGAAGAGTTCGAGATCGTGAAGGCGCATCAGAAAACTGTATTGATGGTGTTGGATTTTGAAGCGCAAATTCTCAAGCGCCGCATCGGCGCCGCCGCAGGCGGCGGCAAGCGGCTCGACCTCGACGCCGCCCGCGCGGAGGTCGCCGGCCGCCTTGATCGCCTCGCAGCCGCCTCGGGCGCGTGAGGCGTTTCTGCGCGGCCTGAGCGCCAACGCGCTCGCCGCGCTGCCCTATCTGTTCGAGTTCTGGGCGCTGCCCGGCCACCAGACGCCGCCGGATGGCGACTGGACGACCTGGGTGGTGATGGGCGGGCGCGGCGCGGGCAAGACGCGCGCCGGGGCGGAGTGGCTGCGCGCGCAGGTGGAGGGGGCGACGCCGGACAAAGCCGGCGCGGCGCGGCGCGTGGCGCTGGTGGCGCAGACCTGGGAGCAGGCGCGCGAGGTGATGGTGTTCGGCGACAGCGGGATCATGGCGTGCTCGCCGCCCGACCGCCGCCCGGCCTATCTGGCGACCCGGCGCAAGCTGGTGTGGCCGAACGGGGCGGAGGCGCAACTTTTCTCGGCCGCCGACCCGGAGTCGCTGCGCGGGCCGCAGTTCGACGCGGCCTGGTGCGACGAGCTGGCGAAATGGCGCAAGGGCGACAAGGCGTGGGACATGCTCCAGTTCGGCCTGCGGCTGGGGACGCGGCCGCGTCAGGTGGTGACGACGACGCCGCGCGACAACGCGCTGCTGCGGCTGATCCTCTCCGACCCGGCGACGGTGATGACCACTGCGCCGACGGCGGCCAACCGCGCCAATCTGGCGGCGGAGTTTCTGGAGAGCGTGACGCGGCGCTATGCGGGCACGCATCAGGGCAGGCAGGAACTGGGCGGCGAATTCCTGACCGAGGCGCCCGGCGCGCTGTTCTCGCGCAGCGCCATCGAGGCGGCGCGGGTGCGCGCGGCGCCGCAGATGGATCGCGTCGTGATCGGCGTCGATCCGCCGGTGACGAGCGGGCCGGACGCCGACGCCTGCGGGATCGTCGCGGTCGGGCGCGCGGGGGAGGCGTTCTATGTGCTGGCCGACTGCTCGGTGCGCGCCGTCACGCCGGCGGCATGGGCGGCGCGGGTGGTGGAAGCCTATCGCGATCACGGCGCCGACCGGATCGTGGCGGAGGTCAACCAGGGCGGCGAACTGGTTGTCGAGATGATCCGCCGCGTGGACGCGCATGCGCCGGTGACGAGCGTGCGCGCGTCGCGCGGCAAGGCGGCGCGCGCCGAGCCGGTGTCGCTGCTCTACGAGCGGGGGCTGGTGCGCCATGTCGGCGCGCATCCGGCGTTGGAGGACGAGTTGTGCGCCTTTGGCGAAGGCGGCCATAGCCCGGACCGCGTGGATGCGCTGGTCTGGGCGCTGGCGGAGCTGATGCGCGCGCCGGGCGCCGGGCCGCGGGTGCGGCCGCTTTAGGAAGATTGCAATTTCAGGAGGCGCCGATGGCGTTCAGCTTTTTTGGCGCGCGGCGTGAGACCGCGCGGGAGGTGAAGGCGTCCGCCGTGGGGGCGATGACCGCCGTCCACGGGCTGGGCCGCGCGGTCTGGACGCCGCGCGACACCGTCTCGCTGACGCGGGTCGGCTATGGCGGCAACGTGGTGGGGTTTCGCTGCGTGCGCATGATCGCCGAGGCCGCCGCAGCAATTCCGCTGCGCTTCACCGAGGGCGGCGCGGCGCTGTTGGAGCATCCGCTGATCACGCTGCTGGAGCGCCCCAACCCGGGCCAGGACGGCGCCGCGCTGCTGGAGGCGGTCTATGGCCACCTGCAACTGGCGGGCGACGCTTATATCGAGGCGGCGACGCCGGAGCAGGAGCGCGGGCCGCGTGAGCTGCATGTGTTGCGCCCGGACCGGGTGCGCGTCGTGCCGGGGCGCGACGGCTGGCCGGAAGCCTTTGAATACCGTGTGGGCGCCTCGGTGCATCGGTTCGCGATGAACTGCGACGCGCCGCCGATCCTGCATCTGCAGGCGTTCCACCCGCTCGACGATCACTACGGGATGTCGCCGCTGGAGGCGGCGGCGGCCTCGATCGACGTGCACAACGCCGCCGCCAAGTGGACCAAGTCGCTGCTCGACAATGCGGCGCGCCCCTCCGGCGCCGTGGTCTATCGTGGCGTTGACGGCGCCGGGTCGCTGACCGACGAGCAATACAAGCGCGTGGTCGATGAGCTGGAGAGCAACCATCAGGGCGCCCAGAACGCGGGCCGTCCGATGCTGCTGGAGGGGGGGCTGGACTGGAAGCCGATGGGGTTCTCGCCGTCCGAGATGGAGTTTCTGGAGACCAAGAACGCGGCGGCGCGCGAGATCGCGCTGGCGTTCGGGGTGCCGCCGATGCTGCTGGGCCTGCCCGGCGACAATACTTACGCAAACTATCAGGAGGCCAACCGCGCCTTCTTCCGGCAGGCGGTGATGCCGCTCGTCCGCCGGACCGCCGCCGCGCTGAGCGGGTGGCTGGGGTGGCGCTGGGGCGGCGCGGTGAAACTGGAGGCGGATCTGGACAAGGTTCCGGCGCTGTCAGGTGAAAGGGATGCGCAATGGAGAAGGATCGCGACGGCAAGCTTTCTGGACGACAGCGAGAAGCGCCGGTTGCTCGGCCTGCCGCCCCGCAGCGGCGCGCGCTGACGCCGCCCCCGCAGGCGCCTGCGCCGCGCGTGGTGCTGGAGCCGTTCGCGGTCGCGGAGGCGCGGCGGTTGGCGCAGCTGCGGGTGATGGGGCGGCGGTGGCGGGCGCTGCAGACGCGGCTGAACGCCGTCACCACGCTGATGAACGCCTATCACAAGCGGCCTTGATTCATGCAGCAGCAAGGGAGGACCCCCATGCAGACCCGCGCCGTTCAGGCCGCATCGGGCCTTGAGACCAAGTTCATCGCCTTCGATGAGCGCGTCGCGCTGAGCGACGGGCGGATCGAGGGCTACGCCAGCCTGTTCGGGCTGACCGATCAAGGCGGCGACGAGGTGGCGCCGGGCGCCTTCGCCGGATCGCTGGCGCGCAAGGGCCGCTCGGTCAAGCTGTTGTGGCAGCACGACCCGACGCAGCCGATCGGGGTGTGGGAGACGCTGCGCGAGGATGCGCTGGGCCTGCATGTCTCGGGGCGACTGATCACCGAGGTGCGCCGCGGCGCCGAGGCCGCCGCGCTGCTGAAGGCGGGCGCGGTGGACGGTCTCTCGATCGGCTATCACGCGATCCGCTCGGAAAAGACGCCGGGCGGCGGGCGGCGGCTGATCGAGATCGATCTCTGGGAAGTGTCGCTGGTGACGTTTCCGATGCAGCCCGAGGCCCGCGCCCTGAGCGGCGCCAAGACCGACGCCTGCGCCAGAGAGGCCGAAGACGACGCCGCCCGCGCGCTGGCCGAGGCGCTGCGCGAGGCGCGCGGCGTGTTCTCCTGAACCCGCCGCAAGCAGAACCATCCATTTCAACGACGGAGTATTGTATGGCCGACCGCGACGCGCCCTTTGGCGCCGACAAGGCGAGCGCTGTGCTCGATACCAAGGCGAGCGCTGTGCTCGACACCAGGGCGAGCGCTGTGCTCGACACCAAGGCCGAGGTTGCGAGCTTTGTTCGTGATCTCAAGTCTTTTCAGGAAAGGATTGAAGTGAAAATGAAAATTCAGGACGATCGCATCTCGATGATGGATCGCAAGGGCGTCGAGCGCCCGGCGCTGTCGCGCGCCGCCGATGAGCAGACGCCGCACCGCAAGGCGCTGGGAGGCTATCTGCGCTCCGGTGACGAGGCGGGCCTGCGCGCAGTGTCGGTGGAACGCAAGGGGCTGACCACCGCCGTCGCCGTCGAGGGCGGCTATCTGGTCGATCAGCTGACCGCCGCGCGCATCGAGGGCGTCAAGCGCGGCGCGGGCGCCGTGCGCGCGGTCGCCAACGTGGTGCAGATCGAGGCGGGCGTGTTCGAGGTGCTAGTGGACCGGGGCGACCTGGAGACCGGCTGGATCACCGAAGGCGCCGCGCCGACCGAGACCGCGCCGTCGCTGTTCGACAAGGTGAGCATTCCGCTGCACGAGTTGTCGGCGCTGCCGCGCGCCTCGCAGCGGCTGCTGGACGACAGCGCCTTCGACATCGAAGGCTGGCTGGCCGACCGGATCGCCGAGAAGTTCGCCCGCGCCGAGAACGCCGCCTTCGTCACCGGCGACGGGGTGGACAAGCCCACGGGGTTTCTGAGCTATCCCAAGGTCGCCGTCGATGCGTGGACCTGGGGGTCGCTGGGCTATGTCGCCACCGGCGCGGCGGACCGGTTCAACCCGCTCGATCCCGCCGATGCGCTGGTCGATCTGGTCTATAGCCTGGGCGCGCGCTATCGCAGCAATGCGGTGTTCGCGATGAACTCGAAAACCGCCGGCGCGGTGCGCAAGATGAAGGACGCCGACGGCAAGTTCCTGTGGACCGAGAGCCTGAGCGCCGAACAGGCCCCGCTGCTGCTGGGCTATCCGGTGTTGTCGGTCGAGGACATGCCCGACATCGCGCCCGACGCCTATCCCATCGCCTTCGGCGATTTTCGCGCGGGCTACACCATCGCCGAGCGGCCCGACGTGCGCATCCTGCGCGATCCCTATTCCGCCAAGCCGCATGTGCAGTTCTTCGCCACCAGCCGCGTGGGCGGTGACGTGACCGACTTCGCCGCCATCCGGCTGCTGAAGTTCGCCGCCGCCTGAACCATCGCCGATTGATGGAGAGCGGACCCGGCGCCGGATGCGGCGCCGGGATGGGTGAAGTTTCATGCGAGGCGGTGACGTCATGCTGATCGATGCAGCCCGGCCCTCGGCCTCCGCCGAGATGGTCGCTGAACTGGCCGCCCACCTGCGGCTGCCGCAGGGGTTCGCCGAGGACGCGGTTTCGGCGGCGACGCTGACGCGGCTGATGGATGCGGCGGCGCGCGTGGTCGAGGACCGCACGCGGCGCGCGCTGCTGCAGCGCGTGATGCTGCTGCGGGTGAGCGCGTGGGACGATGCCGAGACGCTGAGCTTGCCGGTCGAGCCGGTGGCGCAGGTGACGGAGCTTGCGCTTGCGCAGGAGGACGGCGCCCGCGCCACGGTCCATCCCGCCATCTGGCGGCTGGCGAGCGTGGACGGGCGCGCCGCGATCCGGGCGCGCGCCGGGCGGCGTCTGCCGCCAATCCCGCGTGATGGCCATGCCGAGGCGCACCTTGTCGCGGGCTATGGCGCCGCGTGGGGCGATGCGCCGGAGGATCTGCGGCTGGCGGTGATCCTGCTCGCCGCGACCTACTTCGAACAGCGCAACGAGGCGGCGGGCCGCCTTGCGCCGCCGCCCCTGAGCGTCGCCGCGCTGCTGGAGCCTTATCGGCGGGTGCGGCTGTGAGGGCGCCCGATCTGACCCGGCTGCTGACGCTGGAGGCGCGCGACGCCGCGCCCGACGGCGGCGGCGGCGTGGCCGCGCGCTGGACGCCGCTGGGAACCCATTGGGCGGAGGTGCGACCGAGCGCGGCGGCGGAGCGGACGCTCGGCGGGGTCGAGATCAGTCAGGTGACGCACAAGATCACGCTGCGCTGGGCGCCGTTCGGCGCGCCGTCGCGGCCCATCGCCAGCCAGCGGTTTCGCGAGGGCGCGCGGGTGTTCGACATCCTGGGCGTGACCGAGGCCGACACGCGCAACGCCTGGCTGATCGCCTGGGTTCGGGAGGGCGCGCTGGGATGAGCTACGCATTCTCATGGCCGCTGCAACAGGCGCTGTTCGCGGCGCTGGCCGCCGACGACACCGTGGCCGCGCTTGCGGGCGGGCGCATCTACGACGCGGCGCCGCACGCGGCGGCCGATCCGCAGCCGGGTCCGTGGATCGTGCTCGGCGACGAGCAGGTGGACGCCTGGTCCACCGCCACCGATCGGGGCGCGGCGCATGCGATCCAGATTTCGGTGGTCGGCGGCGGCGGAGGCTTCGCTGCGCTGAAGCGGCTCGCCGGCGCCGTGTGCGACGTGGCGCTGGGGCCGCTGGGCCTTAGCCGGGGCAGGGTCGTCACCGCCAGTTTTCTGGGCGGGCGCACCCGGCGGATTGAGGGCGCGGGCCTGCGCCAGATCGATCTGCGCTTTCGTCTCGCCATCGAAGAAAACGCATAAGTCATTCAGGAGATTGAGATTATGGCCGCGCAGCCGGGCAAGGACCTGTTGATCAAGCTGGACGCCGACGCGACCGGCGATTTCGTGACCGTCGCAGGGCTTCGCGCCACGCGCTTTGCGCTGAACGCTGCGCAGGTCGATGCGACCACGGCGGAAAGCGCCGGGCGCTGGCGTGAGCTGCTGGCCGGGGCGGGGGTGCGCTCGGCCAGCGTCAGCGGGCGCGGGTTGTTCAAGGACGCCGCGTCGGACGCTGCGCTGCGCAGTGTTTTCTTCGCGGGCGCGGCCCCGGCGTTCGAGCTGACGGTGCCGGATTTCGGCCGGATCGAGGGCGCATTTCAGGTGGCGGCGCTGGAATACGCGGGCGATCACGACGGCGAGGCGGTGTTCGAGATCAGTCTCGAGTCCGCCGGGCCGCTGAGCTTCACGGCGCTCTGACCATGGCCAACCCGATGCGCGGCGAGGTGGAGGTGGTGATCGACGGACGCCCCCGCACCCTGCGGCTGACGCTGGGGGCGCTGGCGGCGCTGGAGGCGGAGCTGGAGGCCGAGGGGCTGGTCGATCTTGCGGAGCGGCTGGAGCGCGACGGCGTGCGCGCGCGCGACGTGATCGCGGTGCTGACGGCGGGGTTTCGCGGCGCGGGCCACGACGTGACCCGCGACGAAGTGGCGGCGCTGGCCTTTGACGGCGGCGCCACCGGCGCGGCGCGGGCGGCGATGCAGCTGCTCGGCGTCGCCTTCACCGGGGGCCGGGGATGAGCCGCAAGGTGGACTGGAACGGCCTGATGCGGCTGGGCATCGGGCGGCTGCGGCTGGCGCCCGACACTTTCTGGGCGATGTCGCCGCGCGAGTTCGCGGCGGCGCTGGAGGGCGCGGGCGTGGCGGCGCCGGTGGGCCGCGCGCAGCTTGGCCAGCTGATGGCGAAGTTTCCTGACGGCGGCGCCGGGCGCGTAGCCATGCGCAAGAAGGACGCCGAATGATGGAAGCGGAGCAGGGGTTTTTCGCGCCGCCCGAGGAGGGCGACGCGGGCGCGCGGTTCGCCAGCGAGATGCGGCGCGTCTCGGTTGAGCTGCAGGAGGCCGACCGCGCGGCGCGCGGTTTGTCTGCTGCGGTCGGCGGCGGCCTGCGCAAGGCGCTGGATGCGGCGGTGTTCGGCACGGGGCGGTTTTCGGACGTGCTGCGCGGCATGGCGCGCGATGTGGCGCGCGGCGCGCTGGGCGCGGCGGTCGGGCCGGTGCAGGCGGCGGTGGGGCTGGGCGTGGGCGGGCTGGTCTCGGGGGCGGTCAGCGCGCTGACCGGCGGCGTGCGCGCCTTCGCCAGGGGCGGCGTGGTGGACGGCGCCACGGTGTTTCCCACTGGCGGCGGCGTCGGCGTGATGGGCGAGGCGGGGCCGGAGGCGATCCTGCCGCTGGCGCGCGGCGCCGACGGGCGGCTGGGCGTGCGCGGCGGCGGCGCGGTGCGCGTGACGGTGAATGTCTCGACCCAGGACGCGGCGAGTTTCCAGCGCTCCGCCCCGCAGGTCGCGGCGGCGCTGGCGCGCGCGGTCGAGCGCGGGCGCCGCAACCTTTGAGGAGCAAGACCCATGAGCTTTCATGAAGTGCGCTTTCCCGCCGCGCTGTCGTTCGGCTCCAGCGGCGGGCCGGAGCGGCGCACCGAAATCGTGACGCTGGCGAGCGGCTTTGAGGAGCGCAACACCCCCTGGGCGCATGGGCGTCGGCGCTATGACGCGGGCCTCGGCCTGCGCAGCCTGGATGACGTGCACGCGGTGCTGGCGTTCTTCGAGGCGCGGATGGGCAGGCTCTATGGGTTTCGCTGGAAGGACTGGGCCGACCACAAGTCCTGTGCGCCGTCGGAGACGCCGGGGCCGCTCGATTGCGTCATCGGCGTCGGCGACGGCGCGCGAACGGCGTTTCAGCTGGTGAAACCTTACGTCTCGGGGCCGGGCCGCTATGAGCGGCCGATCACCAAGCCGGTGGCGTGGACCGTGCGCGCTGCGGTGGACGGCGTGGAGATGGAGGAAGGCGCGGGGGTCTCGGTCGATCATGCGACCGGGGTGCTGCGCTTCGATGTCGCCCCTGCTGACGGCGCGCAGGTCACGGCGGGGTTCGCCTTCGATGTGCCGGTGCGCTTTGACGCCGACCGCATCGAGGTGAACCTGGCGGCGTTCGAGGCGGGAGAGATCCCCTCGATCCCGGTGATCGAGGTGCGGGTCTGATGCGCGCGCTGGACCCTGCGCTCAAGGCGCGGCTTGAGAGCGGTGCGACAACGCTCTGTTCCTGCTGGCGTATCGACCGGCGGGACGGGCGCGCGCTTGGGTTTACCGACCATGACGCGGCGCTGAGCTTTGACGGGGTGACCTTTGAGGCGGCGAGCGCGGTGGCGGCGAGCGCGCTGGAGGCGGCCGCGGGACTGGCGCCCGACGGCGCCGAGATCGCGGGCGCGCTTCGCTCCGACGCCATCGATACGGAAGACGTGGCGCGCGGGCTTTTCGACGGCGCGACGGTGCGGCGCTGGCTGGTGGACTGGCGCGCGCCGGACGTGCGCGCGCTGATGTTCAGCGGCGCGATGGGCGAGATCAGCCAGAGCGGCGGGCGGTTTCGCGCGCAGGTCGAGGGGCTGGCCTCGGCGCTGAACCGGCCGCTGGGACGCGCGTTCATGGCCGCCTGCGATGCAAGCCTTGGCGATATGCGCTGCGGCGTGGACGCCGATGCGCCCGCTTATCGCGGCGCCGGGACGGTGACGGCGGTGGAGGGCGACGCACTGCGCGTCGATGGGCTTGAGAGCTTTGCGCCGGGCTGGTTCGCGCGCGGGCGGCTGATCTGGACTTCCGGCGCCAACGCGGGTTTCGGCGCGGCGGTGCGCGAGGACGCTGGCGGCGCGGCGCGGCGGCTGTCGCTGTGGGTGCAGCCGCATGGACCGGTCGCTGTGGGCGACGGGTTCGAGATCGTCGCCGGCTGCGACAAGCGCGCGGCGACCTGCCGTGAGAAATTTTCCAATTTCATCAACTTCCGGGGATTTCCGCACATGCCGGGCGACGACTGGATCACGGCCTATCCCGCCGCAGGCGAGACCAATGACGGCGGGTCGCTGCATGGCTGAGGCGGGAGATGCAGGGTGGCGGGCGGTCGGGGCGGCGCGCGGCTGGGTCGGCACGCCTTATGTCTTTGGCGCGAGCCTGCGGGGGGCTGGGGCGGATTGTCTGGGGCTGTTGCGCGGGGTGTGGCGGACGCTCTATGGCGCGGAGCCGGAACGCCCTGGCCCTTATACGCCCGACTGGTCGGAGGCGAGCGGCGCGGAGCGCCTGCTGGAGGGCGCCGCGCGGCACATGACGGCGGTTGCTCTGGACGATGCGCGGCCCGGCGACGTGGCGGTGTTCCGGATGCGCGCAGGCGCGGTGTGCAAGCATCTTGGGATCCTGGCTGAGGACGCCCATGGCGCGCCGACGCTGATCCACGCCTACAGCGGGCATGGCGTGGTGGAGTCGTCTCTCGGCATGGCGTGGCGGCGCAAGATGGCGGCGGCGTTCCGCCTGCCCGAAGGGGTGATCTGATGGCGACGATGGTTCTTGCCGCAGTCGGCGGCGCGCTGGGCGCGTCGGTCGGCGGCGGCGTGGCGGGCGTGGGCGCCGCCGTGCTGGGCCGCGTGCTGGGCGGGGTCGCTGGCGGGCTGATCGATCAGAAGATCTTGGGCGGCGGCGCGCGGGTGCTCGAGAGCGGGCGCATCGGACAGGTGCGGGTGATGGGGTCGCGCGAGGGCGCCGCGATCCCGCGCATCTATGGCCGGATGCGGCTGTCAGGTCAGGTGATCTGGGCGAGCCGGTTTCGCGAGCGCAGCACGGTCAGCGGTGGCGGCGGCAAGGGCGCGGCGCCGCGCACCCGCAGCTTCAGCTATGCGATCAGCCTTGCGCTGGCGCTGTGCGAGGGGCCGGTGGCGCGGATCGGGCGGATTTGGGCCGACGGCAAGCCGTTCGACGCCAGCCGCGCCGAAGTGCGGCTGCATCGCGGCGGCGAGGATCAGGCGCCCGATCCGCTGATCGAGGCGGTTGAGGGCGCAGGCGCGGCCCCGGCGTATCGCGGCGTGGCGTATCTGGTGTTCGAGGATCTCGACCTCGCCGACTTCGGCAATCGCGTGCCGCAATTCTCGGTCGAGGCGTTCCGCGAGCCTGACGCGGACCCGGCGCTGTCGGACGAGATCGCGCCGCCGCTGGGCCGGTTGATCGAAGCGGTGGCGCTGTCGCCCGGCTCGGGTGAGTTCGCGCTG
>CAZOZE010000120.1:0-4900 GCA_964584215.1 uncultured Rhodobacterales bacterium | reverse complement strand
AGGTTGGGCGCAAAGCCGCCTTCGTCGCCGACGTTGGTGTTGTGGCCCGCCGCCGAAAGCTCTTTCTTCAGCGTGTGAAACACCTCCGAGCCGATCCGCACCGCGTCGGCCAGCGTGTCGGCGCCGACCGGCATCACCATGAATTCCTGGATGTCGATCGGGTTGTCGGCGTGAACGCCGCCGTTGATGATGTTCATCATCGGCACCGGCAGGGTGCGCGCCGACACGCCGCCGACATAGCGATAGAGCGGCAGGCCGACGCTGCGCGCCGCCGCCCTGGCGGTGGCCAGGCTCACGCCAAGGATGGCGTTGGCGCCCAGCCGCGCCTTGTTCGGCGTGCCGTCGAGATCGACCATCGCCTGGTCGATCATCAGCTGCTGCACCGCGTCGGCGCCCGCCAGCGCCTCGAACAGCTCGCCGTTGACCGCCGCGACCGCCTTGAGCACGCCCTTGCCGCCAAAGCGCGCCGCGTCGCCGTCGCGCAGTTCCACCGCCTCATGGGCGCCGGTGGAGGCGCCGGAGGGCACGGCGGCGCGACCGCTCGCGCCGCTCTCCAGCAGCACCTCGACCTCGACCGTGGGGTTGCCGCGGCTATCGAGGATTTCGCGTCCGGTGATCTCGACAATGGCGCTCATGGTGGATTTCCTTGCTGATGGGGCCGGGCGCTGCGCCCGGCGGGGCCGATGTCATTCCGGTTTGATCTTGCGACCGTAGAGTTCCAGCCGGTGGCCGATCAACTCATAGCCCAGCCGCGCCGCCACTTTCCGCTGCAGCGCTTCAATGTCCTTGTCCACGAATTCGATCACCGCGCCGCTCGCCACGTCGATCAGATGGTCGTGATGGTCACGGTCGGCGTCCTCATAGCGCGCGCGCCCGTCGCGAAAATCAAGTCTTTCAAGGATGCCATATTCCTCGAACAGCTTCACGGTGCGATAGACGGTGGCCATCGAGATGTTGGCGTCGCGCGCGGCGGCGCGGCGGTGCAGCTCCTCCACGTCGGGGTGGTCGTCGCTGTCGGACAGCACCTCGGCGATGGTGCGGCGCTGTTCGGTCATGCGCAGGCCGTGCGCCTCGCAGCGTCCGATGATGCTGTCGCTGGCCATGCGCGCCGGTTCCCGCCTGTCGCCGTCGCCGTCGCGTATAGCCGAGGGCGCCGCCTGCGACAACCGCCGCCCTCAGCGCCGCTCGCCGTGCTTGGCGGCGTTCCACAGCGCCTCCATCTGAGCCAGCGTCGCCTGCGCGGGCGTGCGGCCTTCGGCGGCCAGCGCGGCCTCCACGCTGCGGAAACGGCGCTCGAACTTGGCGTTGACGCGGCGCATGGCGGCCTCGGGATCGACGCCCAGCCAGCGCCCGAGGTTGACCAGCGTGAACATGAGGTCGGCGTATTCGTCCTCGACGCGGTCTGCGTCGCGCGCCGGATTGGCGGTCTCGGCGGCCAGTTCGCGCGCTTCTTCGGCGATCTTGTCCACCACGCCGCCCGCATCGGGCCAGTCGAAGCCGACGCGGGCGGCGCGGTTCTGCAGTTTCAGCGCGCGGGTCAGGCCGGGCAGGCCGGTCGCCACACCGTCCAGCGCGCTGATGGCCTGCGCCTTCGCGCCGCGCTCCTGCGCCTTGATCGCCTCCCACGCTGCGGTCTGCTGCGCGGCGCTGCGGTCGTCGCGCTCGGTCCCGAACACATGCGGGTGGCGGCGGATCATCTTGTCGCAGATCGCGCCCGCCACGTCGTCGAAGCCGAAGGCGCCGCGCTCCTCGGCCATCTGCGCGTGATAGACCACCTGCAACAGCAGATCGCCCAGCTCATCGGCCAGATCGCCCATGTCGCCGCGCGCGATGGCGTCGGCGACCTCATAGGCCTCCTCGATGGTGTAGGGCGCGATGGAGGCGAAATCCTGCGCGATGTCCCACGGGCAGCCGCGCTCGGGGTCGCGCAGCCGGGCCATGATCGCGCGCAGGCGGGCCATGGGGTCGCGGGCGGGCGCCGGGCGGGCGCGCAGATAGGACCAGGCGAAGCGGCTGCGCGCGGCCTGCGCCAGCCAGGCGTCGCAGGCCGCCAGCGCCCGCTCGCTCATCGCCCCGGCGCGGGCCTGCTTGCGCGCCGCCTTGCGCCCCTTCGCGCGGGTCTCGATAGGCGGAAACAGACCGAAATTGACGTTCATCGGCTGAAAGGTCGCAGCCTCCGCCCCGCAGGTCACATGGGCCAGCAGCGCGCCGTGCGCGGTCTCGGGCGGCGGCGGGCAGGGCGCGCGGCCCAGCGCCTCGGCGCTCGCGAAGCGGCCCGCCAGCAGACCCATGGCGGCGCTTTCGACATAGCCTTCGACGCCGGTGATCTGACCGGCAAAGCGCAGGCGCGGCGCGGCCTTCAGCCGCAACAGGCCGTCGAGCAAGCGCGGGGAATTGAGAAACGTGTTGCGGTGGATGCCGCCAAGCCGCGCGAACCGCGCGTTCTCAAGCCCAGGAATCAACCGCAGAACATCAGCTTGTGCGGCATACTTCATCTTGGTCTGAAAGCCGACGATGTTGTAGAGTGTGCCCAGCGCGTTGTCGCGGCGCAGCTGCGCGATGGCGTGCGCCTTGACCGTGGGGTTGTGCGGGTTGGTCAGGCCGACCGGCTTCATCGGCCCGTGGCGCAGCGTCTCGCGCCCGCGCGCGGCCATCACCTCGATCGGCAGGCAGCCCTCGAAATAGGGCGTGTTCTTCTCCCAGTCCTTGAACTCGGAGACCGGCGCCGACAGGATCGCGTCGATGAAGGCGTCGTATTGGCCTGCGTCCATCGCGCAGTTGAGATAGGCGGTGCGGTCGGCCTCGGTCTCGCCCTTGTCATAGCGGCTCTGGAACCACGCCTTTTCCAGGTCGATGCTGTCGAAATGCACGATCGGGGCGATGGCGTCGAAGAACGCCAGCGCGTCCTCGCCGGTCACCGTGCGGATCGCCTGCGCCAGCGCGGGCGAGGTCAGCGGGCCGGTGGCGATGATCGCGGGGCCCCACTCGGGCGGCGGCAGCGCCTCCACCGCGCCGGGCGCGAAGACGATGTTGGGATGGGCGCGCAGCGCGGCGGTGACGGCGGCGGAAAAGGCGTCGCGGTCCACCGCGAGCGCGCCGCCCGCAGGCAGCTTGTGCCGGTCGGCCATCGCCATGATCAGCGATCCGGCGCGGCGCATCTCCTCGTGCAGCAGGCCGACGGCGTTGGTCGCGGCGTCGTCGGAGCGGAACGAGTTCGAGCACACCAGTTCGGCGCAGTCGCCGGTGCGGTGCGCTTCGGTGCCGGTCTGCGGGCGCATCTCGTGCAGGACGACCCGCGCGCCCGCCTGCGCCGCCTGCCACGCGGCCTCGGACCCCGCCATTCCGGCGCCGATGATATGAATGGGTTCTGTCATGGCGGGGGAGGTAGCCCCTTGCGCGCGGCGCGCGCAAGGGGGCGGGGCGGGATGGGAACAAGGATCGTCTCTGCGCCGCCGACGGGATCGGCCGGGCGCCCTGAAACCCGGGGGCGCGCGCAACGCCGGCCTTCAGGGCGCCCCAAGCCAGAGCCGCGCGGCCACCCTCTGGCGAAGCGCGCGCGGCAACGCTCCCGAAACATTATCGCGCCATCGTGACGGCATCCGGCAGAACGCCCTCTGGGAGAACCCGCCATGTCTCGCACCGCCTCGCGCGCGATGCTTTGCGCCGCCGCCGTCGCTTCCGCCCTCGCGGTCGCCGCCTTCGCCGACCTCTCGCCCGAGCGCGTCCTCGCCCGCGAGATAGGCCCGGCGCGCGCCGCCCCGACCCGGCCTGCGCCGCCCGACGCGGACAGGGACCGCCTCGCCCGCGTCGGCGCCATGCTGCTGCTGGGGCTGGAATGGTCGCTGCGCTGACGGCGCCGGGCTTGCGAACATCGTCGCGCGCGGCGTGACCGCCGCCGCGCCAGGCGCCGCGACGCCGGATGCGGCGCCGTCGTTGCGATTGTGGCCGGGACGCGCGCCGCCGCTCAGGCCAGCGCCGCCAGCGCCGCTGTGTGCTGCGCTGCGCCGCCGCGATAGGCGATGTCGGCCGCAGGCCAGTCGGCGAGGCGCGCGCGCAGCGCGGCGCGCTGCTCTGCGCCCAGCCCGGCGAACGGCGTCAGCGTCGTCTTGATGGCGAACACCACCGCGCGGGTCGAGGGCAGACGGCGCAGGGTCTGGCGCTCGGTGCGCAGCCAGAACCCGCCGTCGAGGGCGGCGTGCGCCGCCTTCTCGCGCTCCCGCTGCGCCAGCCGCAGCCGGTCGGTCGGCGCCGCCAGCCAGTTGACGCGCATCAGCGGCCGCTCCGTCGCAAGCGCCGCGAACACCCGGTTGACGCGGCGCGCCATGGTCGCGTCATACAGCGGCACAGGCGCATGGATCGCGCTCAGGGGGCGGCCCAGCTTCTCGCTGAGCAACCAGCGCGACGGAAAGCACAGCACCCCCGCCACCAGCCGGTATTCGGGCTCTCCCGGCGCCATCAGCAGGAAATCCTCCTGACAGAGCCGCCCGGCGAGCGTCAGCGTGTCCAGATCCAGCGCCACCCGCGCGCCGTCGGGGCGCAGGCAGGCATCGCTTTCCAGCCGCCACTCGGGCCGCGCCGCGAGCCAGTCCAGCAGCAGCGCACGAAACTCCTCCAGCGCCGCCGCCGCTTCCGGCAACGCGGCGACCACCTCCGCATCCGCCGCCGCCAGCAGCGCGTCGCGCGCCGCCATCTGCGCGGCGTAGTCGGGGTCGCACGTCAGCCACGCGGCGGGGTCGAGCGGCATGAGGCCCGGCGGATGCGCGGTGTGCGCCGCCATGAACGGGGCGTAGGGCGCGCCGGTCACGCGAATCGCTCGGAATAGAGCAGCAGGCCATGGCCGCTGAGCGTGCGGTGGATCGGCGCGAACTGCGCCGCGAACGCCAGCCAGTCGAGCCGCAAG
>CAZOZE010000119.1:0-4427 GCA_964584215.1 uncultured Rhodobacterales bacterium | reverse complement strand
GGCGTGCGCGGCGGGCTGGCGGCGGGGCTGTTGTTCGTGGCGCCGGGCGCGGCGGTGATGCTGGCGCTGTCGTGGCTCTATGTGCTCGGCGCCGGGCTGGCGTGGCTGGACGGGGCGTTTCTGGGCGTCAAGGCGGCGGTGACGGCGGTCGTGGCGCAGGCCGTGATCCACATCGCCGGGCGCGGCCTGCGCGACCGGCGGATGATCTGGCTGGCGGCGGCGGCCTTCGCCGCGATCACGCTGCTGGCGGCGCCGTTCCCGCTGATCGTGCTCGCCGCCGGCCTGATCGGCGCGGCGCTGGCGCGCGGCGACGCCGCGCAGTCTGAGCCGCCGCCGGTTCGAGCGCATGGGACGCTGCGGACGACGCTCTTGTGCCTCGCGGCGTGGGGCGCGCCGGTGGCGCTGGCGGCGCTGATGCTGGGGCCGGGGCATGTGCTGGTGGAGATCGGCCTGTTCTTCTCGCAACTGGCGGTGCTGACCTTTGGCGGCGCCTACGCGGTGCTGGGCTGGCTGGCGCAGGCGGGGGTGGCGCGCGGCTGGGTGACGGCGGCGGAGATGATCGACGGGCTGGGGTTGGCTGACACCACGCCGGGGCCGACGATTCTGGTCAACCAGTTCATCGCGTTTCTCGCCGCCTCGCGCGACGCGGGCGGGATGGCGCCGATGCTGGCGGCGACGCTGGGGGCGCTGATGGCGACCTGGACCACCTTCGCGCCGTCGTTTCTGTGGATTTTCGCGGGCGCGCCGTTCGCAGACGGGCTGCGCCGCGCGCCGCGTCTGGCGGGGGCGCTGGCCGGAGTGACGGCGGCGGTGGTGGGGGTGATCGCCCATGTGGCGCTGTGGTTCGGGCTGCATGTGCTGTTCGCCGACGTCGGCGCGGCGCATTGGGGGCCGCTGCGGCTGTTCACCGTTGCGCCGGAGAGCCTGGATGCGCGCGCGGCGGCGCTGACCGCGCTGGCGCTGGCGCTGAGCTTCGGTCTCGGCTGGGGCGTGACGCGGGTGGTCGGCGTGCTGGCGGCGCTGGGCGTGGCGCTGGAGCTCGCCTGAGGGCGCGGAGCGCGTCCGGCGTCAGGCCTTTTCCCGGCGCCGGGCCGTCTTTGCGCAGGAGACGGGCGCAGGTGACGGGCGCGGGACACGGGGCGGCAGTCGTCGTTTGCGGGGCTTTTGCGAACCTCCGGCGCGGCGCAGACGCGCGTTGCCGAGATAGCGCGCCGGAAGATCAGACTGGCCGGGAGAGCCGCGCCGCCGGCGCCGGAGGATGGACGCATGACCGAACTCATCAAATCGGCCATGAAAACTCTCTCAAGCAATTGTATTGTATAAAAAATTCTGACCCGCGCTCAAGACAGCGACGCTCAAGCTGAGCTCTGCTTGGCCGCCGAAGTATGACCGTAATGACGGCTTTCGAACCGCAGAAACCGCCTTCCCCTGGAAATGCGCCAGCGGATTTTCAGTACTTGGGGCGCGGGATGGTGGAGGGGGCTGGATTCGAACCAGCGTAGGGTTTCCCCGACGGATTTACAGTCCGTTGCATTTGACCGCTCTGCCACCCCTCCACAGGGCGGCGCCGGACGCTTTCCGGCGGTGCGCGCGGTGTAGAGCGAGGGCGGCGCGGGTGTCAACCGCCCTCGCGTGAAATCCCCGCGTCAGTTGGGCAGGTCGCCGACGACGCCCTTCACGAACCAGTTCATCCCCAGCAGCATCTCGTCGGACGCGGTCTCGCCCGCCGCCAGCCGCTCGACGCCGTCGCGGTCCACGATGGGGCCGGTGAACGGGTGACGGCGGCCGAGGCGGATGCTGCGCTCCACCGCCGCCGCCTCTGTCGCCACTTCGTAGGGCATGTTCCAGTAGGGCGCGATCACCACCTCGCCCTCGGCCAGCCCGCCCCAGGTGTCGGTGCTCTCCCAGGCGTCGTCGAGCATCGCGCCGACGCGCTCCACGTAATACGGCGCCCAGTCGTCGATCACGGCGGTGAGCTGCGTCTCGGGGCCGAAGCGGCGCATGTCGGAGGCCTGACCGAAGGCGGGCACGCCCGCCGCCTGCGCGGCCTGCAGCGGCGCCGGGCTGTCGGTGTGCTGCATGATCACATCGACGCCCTGCGCGATCAGCGCCTTGGCGGCGTCGGCTTCGCGGCCCGGATCATACCAGCTGTTGACCCAGACGACGTGCATCTCCGCCGCCGGGTTCACCGCCTGCGCCGCCAGCAGGGCGGAATTCACGCCCATCACCACTTCGGGGATCGGGAACGAGCCGATGTAGCCGATCTTGTTGCTCTTGGTCATCCGCCCGGCGATGGTCCCGATCACCGCGCGCCCCTCATAGAAGCGGGCGTTGTAGATCGCCACGTTGTCGGCGGTCTTGAAGCCGGTGGCGTGCTCGAACTTCACGTCCGGGAACTGCTCGGCGACCTTCAGCGTGGCGTCCATGAAGCCGAATGAGGTGGTGAAGATCAGCTTGTGGCCCGAGGACGCCAGCTGACGGATCACCCGCTCGGCGTCGGCGCCCTCCGGCACGCTCTCGACATAGGTGGTCTCGACCGCGTCGCCGTAGGCGGCCTCCACCGCCTGGCGGCCCTGATCGTGCTGGTAGGTCCAGCCGAAGTCGCCGACCGGGCCGACATAGATGAAGCCGACCTTCAACGGCTCGGCCTGCGCGGCGGCGGCGCCGAGCGCCAGCGCGGCGGCGAGGAGGGTTTTCTTCAGCATCGTGGTCTCCCTGTTGGCGCGTCAACGGTCCGCGCGGAATGGCCGCCCGAGACAAGCCGGGGCGTTGGCGCGCGTCAACGCCCGGTCGCGCGAAATGATCACCAAAGCGACGATTGTCGCAAGATAAGGCGCCATGGCGAGCGCCTGCTGCGGCACGCCCAGCCCGGCGCCCTGACCGTAGAACTGCGCCTGCGTGATCGCGGCGAACAGATAGGCGCCCGCCACCAGCCTCAGGGGCCTCCAGGTGGCGAACACCACCAGCGCCAGCGCGATCCAGCCGCGCCCGGCGGTCATGTTCTCGCCCCACATCGGCGTGTAGGCGAGCGAGAGGTAGGCGCCGCCCACCCCCGCCATGGCGCCGCCGAACAGCGTGGCGGCATAGCGCGTTGCGGTGACGTTCAGGCCCAGCGCATGGGCGCTGTCGGCGCTGTCGCCCACCGCGCGCAGGGCCAGCCCGGCGCGGGAGCGGGCGAGAAACCACGCCACGCCCGCCGCCAGCGCCAGCGCCAGATACACCAGCGCGTCATGGCCCAGCAGGATGCGGCCCAGCATGGTCGCGTCGGTCACGCCGGGGATGCTGAGCCGCGCGGGCGGCGGCAGCGGCTGGCCGATGAAGCCTTGTCCGATCAGCCCCGAGGCGCCGACGCCGAAGATGGTCAGCGCAAGGCCGGTCGCGGCCTGATTGGCCATCAGCGAGATCGCCAGCACCGCAAACAGCAGCGCCATCGCCGCCCCCGCCAGCGCCCCCGCGATCACCGCCAGCACGGTCGAGCCGGTGGTGAACGCGGTGGCGAAGGCGGTGACGGCGCCCATCAGCATCATCCCCTCAAGCCCGAGGTTCAGCACGCCGGCGCGCTCCGCCACCAGCTCGCCCATCGCGGCGAACAGGAACGGGGTGGCGGCGATCATCACGGAGATGGCGAAAGGCTCCATCGTCTCACGCCTCCCCGGCGTGGCGCAGGCGCAGGCGCCAGCGGATCAGCGTGTCGCAGGCCAGCAGGAAGAACAGCAGCATTCCCTGAAACACGCCGGTCACGTTCTTGGGCAGCTTGAGCAGGATCTGCGCGTTCTCGCCGCCGATATAGCTGACCGCCAGCACCAGCGCGCCCAGCGCCGCGCCCAGCGGGTTCAGCCGCCCCAGAAAGGCGACGATGATCGCGGTGAAGCCGTAACCCGCGCCGATGTCGGGCTGGATCTTGCCGATGGTGGCCGACACCTCCACCGCCCCCGCCAGCCCCGCCAGCCCGCCCGACAGCAACAACACGAACCACACCGTGCGCGGCTCGCTGAACCCCGCGAAGCCGCCTGCGCGCGGCGCGGCGCCGACCACGCGCACTTCAAAGCCCTTGAGCGTGCGCGCCATCATCAGCCACAGGCCGACACAGGCGAGCACGGCGAGCGCAAGGCCCAGATGCAGCCGCGTGCCCGCCACCAGCACCGGCAGCGCGAAGGCGTCGGCGAAATCGCGGGTCTGCGGAAAGCCGAACGACAACGGGCTGCGCCATGGCCCGCGCACCAGCATGTCGAGCAGCAGCGCCGCGACATAGGTCAGCATCAGGCTGACGAGGATCTCGTTGGCGTTGAACCGCGTGCGCAGCAAGGCGGGGATCGCCGCCCAGCGCAGGCCGCCGAGAACCCCGGCCAGCAGATAGGGGATCAGCCACAGCGGGCCGGTCGCATCGGGCAGCGCCAGCGCCAGCCCCCCCGCCGCCAGCGCGCCCA
>CAZOZE010000118.1:0-9827 GCA_964584215.1 uncultured Rhodobacterales bacterium | reverse complement strand
ACGATCACCGCCTGCCCCGCCGCCGCATAGACCTCCAGCGCGCCCATCATCGTCGCGTCGAACACCATCGGCGAGTTGACGTTGATCAGCGAGGTCATCACCGCGTTGTCGCGCACGAAATCGGCGCCGAACAGGATCTCGGCCATCGCCACGCTGTCCGCCGCACGCTCCGGCGCCGTCACCGCCCCCATGAACGGCTTGTCGGACAGCGTCATGTGGGCGTGCAGCATGTCGAGGTGGCGCTTGTTCACCGCAACGTCGGTCGGCTCGCACACCGTGCCGCCAGAGTGGTGCAGATGCGGCGACAGGTAGGTGAGCTTCACGAAGGTCCGAAAGTCCTCCATGACCGCATAGCGCCGCCCGCCATTCAGATCGCGCACGAAGGGCGGGCCGTAAACTGGCGCAAAAACGGTATTTTTCCCGCCTATCTCGACCGACCGCTCCGGGTTGCGCGCCACTTGCGTGAACCGCGCCGGGGCGGTTGCGCACAGCTTGCGCGCCAGCCCGCGCGGGATGCGCACGCGGGTGTCGCGCACGTCGGCGCCCGCCTCGCGCCAGCGCGCCAGCGCGGACGGGTTGTCGGCGAACACCACGCCGACCTCCTCGAGGATGGTCTCGGCGTTCCATTCGATGACCTCCAGCGCCTCGGCGTCGAGAATATCGAAGGTGGGGATCGCGCGGATCAGCGCGTGCGGCGCCTCGATCCGGCGCGCCGTGCGCTCGGCCCGCCGCGCCGCGCCGCCGCCGCCGCGCCGGCCGCGCGGGCCCTGATCCACCGCCGAATCGGCCATGCCGCCTTCCCTCATCCCCTGCCTGCGCCCTTGGTAGCGGCCACGGCGGCGATTGCGGCGGCGGATTTCGGCGCCCCTTGCGTCATCCGCGACCTGCGCTTGCGCGACTCGCGGCCTTTGATTACGCGCAGGCGCATGACCCAGGCACCGCACGAGCGCGTTCTCATCGTCGATTTCGGCAGTCAGGTGACGCAGCTCATCGCGCGGCGGCTGCGCGAAGCCAGCGTCTATGCCGAGATCGTCCCGTTCAACCGCGTCGATGGCGCGTTCCTGAAGCGATTCGCGCCGCGCGCGATCATCCTCTCCGGCGGTCCGGCCAGCGTGACCGAGCAGGGCAGCCCCCGCGCGGCGTCGAAGGTCTTCGCCTGCGGCGCGCCGGTGCTGGGCATCTGCTACGGCCAGCAGACCATGGTGGCGCAGCTGGGCGGCGAGGTGCAGGGCGGCCACCATCGCGAGTTCGGCCGCGCCCGCCTCACCGCCGCCGCCGATTCGCCGCTGTTCGACGGCTGGATCGGCGCGGGCGAATCACAGCAGGTGTGGATGAGCCATGGCGACCGCGTGGCGCGGCTGCCCGAGGGGTTTTCGGTGATCGCCGCCTCGCCGGGGGCGCCCTTCGCCGCCATCGCGGACGAGGCGCGGCGCTTCTACGGCGTGCAGTTTCATCCCGAGGTGATCCACACCGTGGGCGGCGAGCGGCTGTTGCGCAACTTCGTGCTGGGCGTGGCGGGCCTGTCGGGCGACTGGACCATGGCGGCCTATCGCGCCGAGGCGATCGAGAAGATCCGCGCGCAGGTGGGCGACGCGCGCGTGGTCTGCGGCCTGTCGGGCGGCGTGGACAGCACCGTGGCCGCCGTGCTGATCCACGAGGCGATCGGCGACCGGCTGACCTGCATCTACGTCGATACCGGGCTGATGCGGCAGGGCGAGACCGAACAGGTGGTGGCGCTGTTCCGCGACCACTACAACATCCCGCTGATCGCGGCGGACGAAGGCCCGCGCTTTCTGAAGGCGCTGGCCGGCGTCACCGACCCGGAGGCCAAGCGCAAGGCCATCGGCGCGACCTTCATCGACGTGTTCGACGCGCACGCGCGCGCCATCGGCGACGTGGCGTTTCTCGCGCAGGGCACGCTCTATCCCGACGTGATCGAATCGGTCTCGGTCACCGGCGGCCCCAGCGTGACGATCAAGAGCCACCACAACGTCGGCGGCCTGCCCGCGCGCATGAAGCTGAAGCTGGTCGAGCCGCTGCGCGCGCTGTTCAAGGACGAGGTGCGCGCGCTCGGCCGTGAGCTGGGTCTGCCCGAGGCGTTCGTCGGCCGCCACCCCTTCCCCGGCCCCGGCCTCGCGATCCGCTGCCCCGGCGAGGTGACGGCGGAGAAGCTGACGATCCTGCGCAAGGCCGACGCGATCTACCTCGACGAGATCCGCAACGCAGGGCTTTACGATGACATCTGGCAGGCGTTCGCCGTGCTGCTGCCGGTGCGCAGCGTCGGCGTGATGGGCGACGGGCGCAGCTATGACTACGTTCTGGCGCTGCGGGCGGTGACCTCGGTGGACGGCATGACCGCCGACTACTATCCGTTCGAGCACAGCTTTCTCGCCCAGGTCTCGTCGCGGATCGTGAACGAGGTGCAGGGCGTCAACCGCGTGGTCTATGACGTGACCGCCAAACCGCCGGGGACCATCGAATGGGAATGATCAGCATCGCCGTCGCGCTGGGCCTGATCGCGGGCGCCGCCGCCGCGCAGACGCCTGTCTATTTCGCCGCGCCCGGCCATGCGCTGACGGTGCGCGCCGCAACGGGGGGCGAGCCGATCGGCGCGCTTGCGCCGGGCGCCGCGCCGCTGGAGGCGACCGGATTCGACGCCAGCGGCGCCTGGGCGCGGATCGGCTTTGGCGAGCGCGACGGCTGGGTGGCCGCAGACGCGCTGACCCCGGCGAACGTCGATCCCGCGCCCTACGCCGACGCGCCGCTGGGGCTGGTCTGCGCCGGGGTCGGGCCGTTCTGGGCGCTGCGCTTCACCGCCGACGGCGTCGCGCAGGAGCGGCCCGGCGAGGCCCCGACGCTTGAGACGCCTTCGGCGTCGGCGGTGGCGCAAGGCGCGGCGCGCTGGCCGCTGGCGCTGCGGCTTGGGTCGCAGATCGCGGTGCTGCGGCTGCAGGCGTGCCGGGACGGCATGTCCGACCGCACCGACGCCTGGACGCTCGACCTGATCGCGCCGGGCGAGGACGCGCTGGCGCTGCGCTCGGGGTGCTGCCGCCTGCCCGTGGCGCCGTGAAAGCCAGCCCGTGACGGTCGCCCTGCGCGCGTCGCAGCCGCTGGCGGCGGCGGCCTGGGTGGCGGGCGCGGTCGCCTCCTTCGCGCTGATGGCGGTGGCGGGGCGGGAGCTGTCGGCCGAACTCGACACCTTCGAGATCATGTTCTACCGCTCCGCCGTCGGCTTCCCGCTGGTGCTGGCGGCGCTGTTGCGCTTCGAGGGCTGGCGCGGCGCGCTGACGGCGCGGCCCGGCCTGCACGCGGTGCGCAACGTGGCGCATTTCGCCGGGCAGAACCTGTGGTTCTACGGCGTCGCCACCATCCCGCTCGCCCAGCTTGTCGCGCTGGAGTTCACCAGCCCGCTGTGGGTGGCGCTGCTGGCGCCGCTGCTGCTGGGCGAGCGGCTGACGGCGGTCAGGCTGGCGGCGGCCGCCCTTGGCTTTCTGGGCGTGCTGGTGGTCGCGCAGCCCGGCGTCGCGCCGCTGGAGTGGGGCCACGCGGCGGGGCTGACGGCGGCGCTGGGCTTTGCGCTGACCAACATCCTCACGCGCAAGCTGTCGGCGCGCGACAGCACGCTGTGCGTGGTGTTCTGGATGACGGCCAGCCAGATGCTGATGGGGCTGGCGACGGCCGCGCCGGGCGGCATCACCGCGCCCTCCGCCGCGCTCGCGCCGTGGGTGCTGCTGATCGGGCTGCTGGGCCTGAGCGCGCACTATTGCCTGACGCAAGCGCTGTCGCTGGCCGACGTCTCGGTGGTGGCGCCGATGGAGTTCATGCGGCTGCCGGTGGTGGCGCTGATCGGCATGGCGTTCTACGCCGAGCCGCTGACGGCGGCGCTGTTCATCGGCGCCGCGCTGATCCTCGGCGGCAACGCGCTCAACATCCTGCGCGTCCGCAACACCGGACAGGGGCGCGGCGCCTGATCCTCTTTGCGATGCTGCGCCTGCGTGATACGCCCTGCGCCGACTCAGCGGCTTTTTTTCAGGAGACGACCCGCGATGAACCTCGACGCCATTCCCGCCGGCAAGAACCCGCCCTCAGACATCAACGTGGTGATCGAGATCACCGGCGGCGCCGGTGGCGGCGCGCCGGTCAAGTACGAGATCGACAAGGAGAGCGGCGCGGTGTTCGTGGACCGCATCGTGAATACGCCGATGTTCTACCCGTGCAACTACGGCTTCGTGCCGAATTCGCTGCACGACGACGGCGATCCGACCGACGTGCTGGTGATCTGCGACTTTCCGTTGGCGCCGGGCGTGGTGATCCGCTGCCGCCCCGTCGGTGTGCTCAAGATGGAGGACGACGGCGGCATGGACGACAAGATCATCGCCGTGCCGGTGGAGAAGGTCGATCCGTTTCAGGCCAACATCCAGGACCTCGGCGACATCGTCCAGAAGACCCGCGACCGCATCAAGCACTTCTTCGAGCACTACAAGGATCTCGAAGCGGGCAAGTGGGTCAAGGTGATCGGCTGGGGCGACAAGGCCGAGGCCGAGGCGATCCTGGTGAAGTCGATCGCGGCGGTGAAGAAATGATCCGGCGGCGCCGCGCGCAGGCGCGGCGCCGTTTTCTCAGGGCTTGATGTAGGCCCAGCCCTCCATCTGCCGCTCGGTCAGGTGGACGACGCCGGAGGGCACTTCGCCCGCCTCGTCGAGCAGGGCGATCTCGTGATCCTCCCTCGCCGCCATCGACGCCCGCGTGTTTGCGCAGGCGGCGTAGGTGATCTGCGGGCGTTCGACCGAAAGCTGCATCAGCCGGTCGGCGACGGGGCTGGTGTCTGCGCGGAACATGTGAAGTCCGGGGCCGTTGGCGACCATCTCGATCCGCACCTCCCGGCCCTCGCCCTCGTAATGCTTGATCAGGTTGACCGCGTTGTTCAGCGCCAGGTTCATCTTGGCGGCGTCGTTTTCGTCCACATGCAGCGCGATGCGCACCGGCTCCGCCGCCGAGACGGCGGCGCCTCCGGCGAGACCGAAGGCGAGCGCGACGGCGAACAGCAGTTTTTTTAGCATGACGTTTCCTCCTTTTTTATTCGTATTCTTGAATAAAGCGCGATCCCTCGGGCGGAGACAAGCGGCAAACTTCGCGCATCGCCCAACAATGCGTGAGCACGCACCGGCCGCCGCGTCGGCCGCCGCGCCGGCCGCCCCGCGATCACCGCTTGTCCGCGCGCCGCGCGCCGCCTATACGCCCGGCCATGCGCCGCCCTTTGATCTATCCCGATCCCGACGCCTATCTGCGCGCGCCCCGCAAGGCGGTGGCGCTGCTCGGCATGTCGGGGGTGGGCAAGACCTCCGCCGCCAAACTGCTGCGCGGCTCGGGCGACTGGTTTCACTACTCGGTCGATTACCGCATCGGCACCCGCTATATGGGTGAGCGGATCGTGGACAACTTCAAGCGCGAGGCGATGAAGGCGCCGCTGCTGCGCGCGCTGCTGATGACCGATTCGATCTACATCGCCTCCAACATCACCTTCGAGAACCTCGCGCCGCTCAGCACCTATCTCGGCAAGCCGGGCGATCCGGCGAAGGGCGGGCTGCCGTTCGAGGAATATGTCCGCCGCCAGCGCGAGCACCGCGAGGCGGAGATCGCCGCCCTGCTGGACGCGCCGGAGTTCATCGACAAGGCGCGCGCGATCTATGGCTACAGCCATTTCCTCGCCGACACCGGCGGCTCGATCTGCGAGGTGGCCGATCCGCACGACCCCACCGACCCGGTGCTGGTCGAGCTGTCCGGCGCCATGCTGCTGGTGCGCATCCGCGAGACCGACGCCATGGCCGATGAGCTGGCGCGCCGCTTCGCCGCCAACCCCAAGCCGATGTATTACGACGAGACCTTCCTGCGCGCGATCTGGGCGGAGTATCTCGACGAGACCGGCGGCGCCCCGGACGAGGCGGACCCTGACGCCTTCGCCGCTTGGGGCTTTCGCCGCCTGATCGCGCGCCGCCGTCCGCTCTACCGCGCCATCGCCGACGGCTGGGGGGTGACGGTGGCGGCGGAGGAGGTGGCGGCGCTGCGCTCGGCGGCGGACTTCGACGCCATGATCGCGCGGGCGCTGGCGGGTTGATCCGGCGCGCCGGGTGCGCAATCTAGCCGCTCCGCCTCTGAGGAACGCCGCCGATGCCGATCAAGATCCCCGAGAACCTGCCCGCCATCGACGTGCTGCGGGAAGAAGGCGTGATGGTGATGTCCGACGCCACGGCGGCGCGGCAGGACATCCGCCCGCTCCAGATCGCGCTGCTGAACCTGATGCCCAACAAGGTGCGCACCGAGACGCAGTTCGCCCGGCTGATCGGCGCCACGCCGCTGCAGATCGAGCTGACGCTGATCCGCATGACCGGCCACACCTCCAAGAACACGCCCGCCGAACACCTGGAGGCGTTCTACACCAGTTTCGCCGAGGCCCGCGCCCGGCGCTTTGACGGGCTGATCGTCACCGGCGCGCCGATCGAGAAACTGCCGTTCGAGGCGGTGGACTACTGGGCCGAACTGAAATCGGTGTTCGACTGGACCCAGACCAACGTGCAGCGCACCTTCGCGATCTGCTGGGGCGCGCAGGCGATGCTGCACCATTTCCACGGCACGCCCAAGCACGCCCTGCCCGCCAAGGCGTTCGGCTGCTATCGCCACCGCAACCGCGCGCCCGCCTCGCCCTATCTGCGCGGGGTGTCGGACGATTTCATCGTGCCGGTCAGCCGCTGGACCGAGGTGCGCGAGGCCGAGCTGCCGCCGGGCCTCAGGGTGCTGATGTCCTCGCCGGAGACCGGCCCCTGTCTGGTCGAGGACGCGGCGCATCGCGCGCTCTACATGTTCAACCACATCGAATACGACACCACGTCGCTGGCCGAGGAATACCAGCGCGACGTGGCGGCGGGCGCGGCCATCGCGCCGCCCGCCAACTATTTCCCCGGCGACGACCCCGCGCGCGCGCCCGAGAACCGCTGGCGCAGCCACGCGCATCTGCTGTTCGGCAACTGGATCAACGAGCTTTACCAGACCACGCCGTTCGACTGGACCGCATGAAACCGCGCCCCGCGCGGGGCTTGAGCGCGGCGCGCGCCGCGCTTATGTGCCCTGCATGACATATGCGCCCGGCCTCCCCGACCCGATCCGCGACGCCCAGTTCTACGCGGGCGCGCGCGCCCGCAGGCTGGCGGCGTTTCTCATCGACTTTGTGGCGATCACTGTGCTGGCGCTGCTGACCACGCTGCTGTTCGGCGTCGCGACGCTGGGCATGGGGTTTGCGCTGGCGGCGCCGATCGGGGCGGTGGTGGGGTTTCTCTATCGCGCGCTCACCATCGCGCGCGCCTCCGCCACGCCCGGCATGGCGCTGGTGGGGGTGGAGCTGCGCCGCCGCGACGGCGCCCGCTTCGACGGCTGGGAGGCCGCCGTCCACACCGCGCTGTTCACCGCGATGTTCGTCACCGTGCTGCCGCAGATCGTCAGCGTCGCGATGATGGCGTTCGGGCGCGACGGGCGCGGCCTGCACGACGCGCTGCTCGGCTCGGCGCTGATCAATCGTCCCGCGTGACGGCGGCGCAATCCGCCGCTAGGATTTGACGAATCGATCCAATCGCGAGCGGGCCATGAGCCAGCACCACAACACGATCACGGCGCAGTTCTTCCTGACCGCCACCCAGCCGTGCCCCTATCTGCCGGGGCGCGAGGAGCGCAAGGTGTTCACCACCCTGCGCGGCCGCGACGCCAACGCCACCAACGACGAGTTGTCGCTGCGCGGCTTTCGCCGCAGCCAGAGCGTCGCCTATCGCCCCTCCTGCCCCACCTGCGCCTCGTGTCTCTCGACGCGGATCCCGGTGGACGCCTTCACGCCGACGCGCACCCAGCGCCGCATCCTGCGCCGCAACGCCGATATCGAGCGGCGCCCCTGCGCGCCGTGGGCGACCGAGGAGCAATACGCGCTGTTTCGCGCCTATCTCGACGCGCGCCACGGCGACGGCGGCATGGCCGAGATGGACGCGGCCGAATTCGCCGCGATGATCGAGGAGACGCCGGTGCGCTCGCGGGTCGTGGAGTATCACGATGTCAACGCCCCGCGCGGCCGGTCGCTGCGCGCGGCCTGCCTGACCGACGTGACCAGCGACGGCGTGTCGATGGTCTACAGTTTCTATGATCCCGATATGCAGGCGCGCTCGCTGGGCGCGCACATGATCCTCGACCATGTCGAGATCGCGCGCGAGGCAGGGCTCCCCTACGTCTATCTCGGCTACTGGGTGCCCGGCTCGCCCAAGATGGGTTACAAAGCGCAGTTTCGTCCCTTCGAGGTCTATCTGCACGGGCGCTGGCTGTTGATGCTCGACGCCGCCGAAGCCGAGGCCGCCGCCCCGCGCGGCCCCGCGCCCTTCGATCCGCTTTAGGCCGACTGCGCGCTAAAGCGTTGAACGGGCGCCGGGTTGTCAATAGCGTCCGCAAGATGATTCGGCGCGAAGCCGAAGGCAGAAACCAATCGGGAGGTTTTTTCGTGGATCGTCGTTCCTTCATCAAGGCGGCCGGCGTCGGCGCCGCCGCGTCCTCGCTGGCGGCGCCCGCCGTTCTGGCGCAGGACAAGCAGGTTGTGCGCATGGTCACCACCTGGCCACGCAACTTCCCCGGCCTCGGCACCGGCGCCCAGCGCGTCGCCGACCGCATCACCGCCACCTCCGGCGGCCGCATCGAGGTCAAGCTGTTCGCCGCCGGCGAACTGGTGCCCGCCTTCGAGAGCTTCGACGCCGTGGCGACCGGCGCCGCCGAGATGTATCACGGCGCCGAATACTACTGGCAGGGCAAGCACAAGGGTTACAACTTCTTCACCTCGGTGCCGATGGGCTTCACGGCGTGGGAGTTGAACGCCTGGATTCACTATGGCGGCGGTCAGGCTCTGTGGGACGAGTTGGGCCAGAACTTCGGCGTCAAGGCGATCATGGCGGGCAACACCGGCGTCCAGTTCGGCGGCTGGTTCCGCAACCCGATCATGTCGCTCGACGACATGAAGGGCCTCAAGATGCGTATGCCGGGCCTCGGCGGCGAAGTGCTGCGGTCGGTGGGCGCGAGCGCGGTGGCGCTGCCCGGCGGCGAGATCTTTCCGGCGCTGCAGGCGGGCACCATCGACGCGACCGAGTGGGTCGGGCCTTACAACGACATGGCGTTCGGCTTCCAGAACATCCTGAAGAACTATATGTATCCCGGTTTCCACGAGCCGGGCTCGGGCCTCGCCGTCGGCATCAACCAGGGCTGGTGGGACAAGCTCGACGCCGCCGACCAGGCGCTGATCGAAGCCTGCTGCACCGCCGAGAACGACATCATGATGGCGGAATACAACGCCCGCAACGGCGAGTCGCTCGACAAGCTGATCAACGAGCACGGCGTAATGCTGCACCGCTTCCCCGACGACGTGTTCGGCGCGCTCGCCAAGGCGTCGGAGGAGGTCGTGGCCTCGGTCGGCGAGACCGACGAGATCGGCAAGAAGATCTATGAGAGCTACGCCGCTTTCCGCAAGTCGGTGGCGCCGATCACGCGGATCTCCGAGGAAGCCTACACCGCCGCGCGGTTCAAGGCGCTCGACATCTGAGCCGACACCTCGGCCAGCTGTTCCGGGGCCGCTGCGGGCACGCCGCCCGCAGCGGCCCGTTCCGTATCTGATAGCGGCCGCTCGCCGCAAGGTTGAACCGCCGACGCGGCGCAGATCGCCCGGCAACCGGAGGACCAGACGTGCAAGCCCTCTACAAGGCCATCGACGGGCTGAACGACCGCATCGGCCGGTTCGTCGCCTGGTTCACCGTGCT
>CAZOZE010000117.1:0-8807 GCA_964584215.1 uncultured Rhodobacterales bacterium | reverse complement strand
GACGGCGGCGACCGTGGCGACGGTGGCGACGCCGCAGGGCGTGCGGCTGGGCTATGACCCAAGGCTGTTCTGCGGCTCGATCGCGGCGGGCGGCACGCTGGGGGTGATGATCCCGCCGTCGATCAACCTGATCGTCTATGGCTTCCTCACCGAGACCTCGATTCCGCAGCTGTTTCTCGCCGGGCTTTTGCCGGGGCTCTTGCTGGCGCTGATGTTCATGGGCGTGACGGCGGCGCTGTGCGTGACATGGCCCGCGCTGGGCGGCCCGAGGCTTGGCGCGTCGTGGGGCGCGCGGCTGGCGGGGCTGGCGCATCTGGCGCCGATCCTGGCGCTGTTCGGCGTGATCGTCGGCACGATCTATGCAGGGGTCGCGACGCCCACCGAGGCGGCGGCGGTCGGCGTGGCCTTCGCGCTGCTGATCGCGGCGGCCAACGGCGGGCTGAGCCGCGCGATGCTGCGCGACAGCCTGCGCGGCGCGGTGCGGGTGACGGCGATGATCATGCTGGTGGTGATGGGGGCGTATTTCCTGAACTTCACCCTCGCCGCCGCCGGGCTTGGCCGCCAGTTGCAGACGCTGATGGACGGGCTGGGCCTGTCGCCGCTGGGCACGCTGCTGGCGATCATCGTGCTTTATATCGTGCTGGGCTTTTTCATCGAGACGCTGTCTCTGATGGTCGCGACCATTCCCATCGTGGTGCCGATCATCGTGGCGGCGGGGTTCGACAAGGTGTGGTTCGGCATCCTGATGATCGTGCTGATCGAGATGGCGCTGATCACCCCGCCGGTGGGGCTGAACCTCTATGTGGTGCAGGGCGCGCGCGGGCGCGGGCGGATCGGCGAGGTGATGATCGGCGCCGCGCCCTATGCGGCGGCGATGCTGGCGATGGTGGCGCTGCTGATCGCGGCGCCGCAGTTGGCGCTGTTCCTGCCGCGCATGTTGTGAGGGAGAAGCCCATGCGGTTCGATCTGGACGGCGCGGGCGAGGCCGACATCGCGCTCACGAAGGCGGTGGTGGCGGGCTGGACCGCCCGCGACCCCGCGCAGGTGGCGCATCACATCGCGGAACTCGCGGCGATCGGCGTGGCGGCGCCCTCCGCCACGCCGCTGTTCTACCGCGTCGCGCCCGGTTTGCTGACGCAGGCGGACGAAATCGCGGTTCTGGGCGGGCGGACCTCCGGCGAGGCCGAGCCGATGCTGCTGCGCCACGGCGGCGCGCTGTGGCTGGGGCTGGCCTCCGACCACACCGACCGCGCGCTGGAGGCGTGGTCGGTGGCGCATTCCAAGCAGGTCTGCGCCAAGCCGGTCGCGCGCGCGCTGTGGCCGCTGGCGGCGCTCGCCGGGCGGCTCGACGCGCTGATGCTGCGGTCGTGGATCGACGAGGGCGCGGGCTGGACGCTGTATCAGGAGGGGCCGCTGGCGCTGATCCGCCCGCTGCTGGCGCTGGAGGCGGCCTGTCCGCTGCCCGAGGGCGGGGCGATGCTGTGCGGCACGCTGGGCGCCATCGGCGGGGTGCGCCCGGCGGCGCGCTTTCGCATGGCGCTGCGCGACGAGGCCGAGGGGCGCGAGATCGCCGCCGAATACCGCATCGCGCCGCTGCCGGTCATCGCCTGACACGCGGAAGCGGGGCGCCGCGCCCGCGTCAGCCTTGCGCGAAGAAATCCGCGATGATCGCGGCATAGACGCGGCTGAGCGCGGCGATGTCGGCGACGGGAACGCGCTCATCCACCATGTGCATCCCCTTGCCGACCAGCCCGACCTCGACCACCGGGCAATGCGCGCGCACGAAGCGCGCGTCCGAGGTGCCGCCGGTGGTGGAGAGCGTCGGCTGGCGGTTGGCGGCCCGCGCCGTCGCCGCCGCGACCAGGTCGGAAAAGCCGCCGGGCGGGGTGACGAAGCTCTCGCCGGAGATCCTTGTCTGCGTCTCGATGGTCACGCCGAACGCCGCGCCCGCCGCGTCGGCCTCAGCGCGCAGCCGCTCCGCCACGCTGGCGCCGGTATGGGCGTCGTTGAAGCGCACGTTCACCGTGGCCCGCGCCGTCGCCGGGATCACGTTGCTCGCCGGATTGCCGGTGTCGATGGTGGTGATCGCCAGCGTCGACGGGTCGAACAGCGCCGTGCCCGCGTCCAGCGGCGCGCTCGCCAGACGGTCGAGCAGCCGGACCAGCGCGCTGAGCGGGTTGCGCGCCCGGTCGGGATAGGCCGCGTGGCCCTGCACGCCGCGCGCGGTGAACTGCGCGGTCAGCGAGCCGCGCCGCCCGATCTTGATGGTGTCGCCCAATCGCTCCACGGCGGTCGGCTCGCCCACCACGCAGGCGTCCATCCGCTCGCCCGCCGCCGCCATCCAGTCGAGCAGCGCCACGGTGCCATGCGCCGCGTCGCCCTCTTCATCGCCGGTGATCATGAGCGCGACCGAGCCGCGCGCGGGGTTTGACGCCGCCCAGTCGGCGGCGGCGGCGATGAAGGCCGCGACGCCGGACTTCATGTCCACCGCGCCGCGCCCCCAAAGCGCGCCGCCCTCGATCACGGCGGCGAACGGCGGGTGGGTCCAGGCGGCGGCGTCGCCGGGCGGCACCACGTCCACATGGCCGTTGAAGCCCAGCACCGGGCCGCTGTCGCCAAAGCGGGCGTAGAGGTTGACGATCCCGCCCCGGTCCACGCGCGTCAGCCGGAAACCGAACGGCGCCAGCGCGTTGGCCACAACGTCGAGCGCGCCGTCGTGCGCGGGCGTCACCGAGGCGCAGCGCACCAGCGCGGCGGTCAGCGCGACGGGGTCGACGCCGCCGGTCATGCGCGGTCATCCTTGTCATCGAAAAGCGGGTCGAGCTGGGCGACGATCACCGCGTTCTCGGCCAGCGCGCGAGCCATCAGCGCGCGGTCTTCGGGGCCGATCTCGTCGCCCTCCGCCTCGCGCTCGGCCAGCGCGCCATAGCTTTGCACGTCGAGCGGGTTCAGCCCCGCCGTGCGCAGCACCGCCACCGTCTCGCGCACCGCCTCGGCCTCGTCCGCGCCTGCCGCGTAGCAGACCAGCGCACAGCCGGTCGCGCTGGACGGCAGGCCGTCATCCGGCCCGCGTCCGGCCTCGATCAGCAGGGTGAACACGTCCATGGCAAGCCCTCCCGCCGCGCCCGTCGCCGCCTGTCTCACCCAAGCGGGCGCGCGCGGCAAGGGGCCCGGCAGACAAGAGGGGCCCGTCAGACAAGGGAGGCCGGTCAGAACAGCCCCTGCACCAGACCCGCGTCGTCGATGCCGATGGTCTCGGCGGCGGGCGCGCGCGGCAAGCCCGGCATGGTCATGATCTGGCCGCAGATCGCCACGATGAACCCCGCCCCCGCCGCCAGCCGCACCTCGCGCACGGGGATGGTGAAGCCGGTCGGCGCGCCGCGCCGGTTGGGATCGGTGGTGAAGGAATACTGCGTCTTGGCCATGCACACCGGCAGATCGCCATAGCCCGCCGCCTCCCACGCCCTGAGCTGGTCGCGGACGCCCTTGTCCGCCGTCACGCCGTCGGCGCGGTAGATGCGGGCGGCGATGGTCTCGATCTTGTCCATCAGCCCCATGGCGTCGGGGTAGAGCGGCGCGAAGCGGGCGCCGCCGCCCTCGGCCAGCGCGACCACCTTGCGCGCCAGCGCCTCGGCGCCCGCGCCGCCGTCGGCCCAATGGGTGCAGACGATCGCCTCGGCGCCGAGACCTGCGACATGCTCCTGCACCGCCGCAAGCTCGGCCGGCGTATCGGTGTGAAAGCGGTTGATCGCCACCACCGCCGGCACGCCGAAGGCGGCGACGTTCTCGATATGGCGTCCGAGATTGGCGCAGCCGTCGCGCACGGCGGCCACGTTCTCCGCCCCCAGATCGGCGCGCGCCACGCCGCCGTTCATCTTCAGCGCCCGCACGGTCGCCACGATCACCGCCGCCGCAGGCTTCAGCCCCGCCTTGCGGCACTTGATGTCGAAGAACTTCTCCGCCCCCAGATCGGCGCCGAAACCGGCTTCGGTCACCACATAATCGGCCAGCTTCAGCGCGGTCTTCGTCGCCATCACGCTGTTGCAGCCATGCGCGATGTTGGCGAACGGGCCGCCGTGGATGAAGGCGGGGTTGTTCTCCAGCGTCTGCACCAGATTGGGTTGCAGCGCGGTCGCCAGCAGCACGGTCATCGCGCCGTCGGCCTTGAGGTCGCGGCAGGTGACCGGCGCGCGCTCCCGCGTGTAGGCCACCACGATGTCGCCAAGGCGGCGCTGCAGGTCCGCCAGATCGTCGGCGAGGCAGAGGATCGCCATGATCTCCGACGCCACGGTGATGTCGAATCCGGCTTCGGCGGGAAAGCCGTTGGCGACGCCGCCCAGCGAGGTCACGATCTGGCGCAGCGCGCGGTCGTTCATGTCGAGCACCCGCCGCCAGACGATGCGCCGCTGGTCGATCCCCAGGGCGTTGCCCCAGTAGATGTGATTGTCGAGCATCGCGCTCATCAGGTTGTGGGCGCTGGTGATCGCGTGGAAATCGCCGGTGAAGTGGAGGTTGATGTCCTCCATCGGCACCACCTGCGCATGGCCGCCGCCCGCCGCGCCCCCTTTCATGCCGAAACAGGGGCCGAGCGACGGCTCGCGCAGGCAGATCGCGGCGTTCTTGCCGATGCGGTTCAGCGCGTCGCCGAGCCCGACCGTGGTGGTGGTCTTGCCCTCGCCCGCAGGCGTGGGGTTGACCGCCGTCACCAGCACCAGCCTGCCGTCGGGGCGGTCGCGCAGGCCCGCGATGAACCCGGCGGCGATCTTGGCCTTGTCGTGGCCGAAGGGTTGCAGGCTCTCGGCGGGAACGCCCAGCCGCGCGCCGATCTCGAAGATGGATTTTTTCGTCGCAGCGCGGGCGATGTCGATATCGGAGCCTTGGGCCATGAAGCGGTCTCTCTCGTTGGGCGCGGGGGGCCGGGGGCTGGATTTCGGAGTGCGGGGAGTTGCGGCGGCGCAAAACTTTCTATCGCGAAGCCCGCAAAACACGCAAGGCCGCGCGGCGGCTGCGTTAACCCTGAAGCCATGATCGGGATGCTATCGCAGGGGCTGCACATTTTTTCAGCGCTGAGGCCCGACGATGGCGACACTGGGCGAACATATCCCGAGGCTGCTGCTGGAGCGCGGCGTTGACACCGCGTTCGGCGTGCCGGGGTTCTCGACGCTCGAGATCTATCGCGGCCTGCAAGGTTCGGGCCTGCGCCATTTCGCGCCGCGCCACGAACAGGGCGCCGGTTTCATGGCCGACGGCTACGCCCGCGCCACGGGCGCCGCCGCCGCCTGTTTCGCCAGCGCCGGGCCGGGAACCGCCAATCTGGCGGCGGCGCTGCGTCAGGCGCAGAATTGCTCGATCCCGATGCTGGTGCTGTGCGCCAGGGATGTGGCGGGGCGCGCGGGCGTCGCCGATCCGCAGGTCACCGCGCGCGCGTCGGCGGAGGGCGAGCGGCGCGCCAACGGCTTCAGCCGCTGGACGCGGCTGATCGGCGCGCCGGAGGAGCTGCCCGCAGCCCTCGACGACGCCGTGTACCAGTTCCGCATGGGGCGCCCCGGCCCGGTGGTGCTCGACATCCCCACCGACCTGCTGGCGACCGAGGTCGGCGCCTTTGTCCATGAGCCGGTGAAGCCGGAGCCGCCGGAAGGCCCCAGCGCGGCGGAGTTCGCCGAGGTCGTGATGCGGCTGGAGACGACGAAAGCGCCGCTGCTGGTGCTGGGCGGCGGCGCGGTCGGCATGGGCGTGGAGAACGCCGTCGCGCTGGCGGAGTTGCTGGTGGCGCCGGTGATGCTGACCTCGAACGCGCGCGGTCTGCTGCCGCCGGAGCACCCCTTGCTTTTCACCGGCTGCCTCGCCAACGCTCCGGCGCGCAGGCTGATCTCCGACGCCGATGCGGTGTTCGCGGTCGGGACCGAGTTCTCGCCGCGCGAATGGGGGCCGGAGCCGCTGCCGTTCCGCGACGACGCGCTGATCCGCCTCGACATCGACCCGGTGCAGCTTTCGGCGAACGCGACGCCCGCGCTGGGCGTGACGGGCGACGCCAGCCGCGCCGTGCCGCACCTGCTGAAAAGTCTGGCGCAGCGCGAGGCCGAACGCCCGGACCTCAGCGGCGCGCGCGCGGAGGCCGACGCGCAGATGGCGCACCGGCTGTCGCGGTTCCGTCCGCTGATGGAATCGATCTGGGCGCACCTGCCGCAGTGCATCGTGATCGGCGACGTGACCGAACCTGCGATCTTCGGCATGAAGGCGATGACCGCGCCGGGGCCGCGCCGCTGGTGGGCCGCCGCCAGCGGCTTCGGCGCGCCGGGCTATGCGCTGCCCGCCGCCATCGGCGCCAGGCTCGGCGCCGCGCGGCGTCCGGTGGTGGCGGTGATCGGCGACGGCGGCGCGCTCTACACGCTGCCCGAGATCGCGGCGGCGGTCGAGGCGCGCACGCCGATCGTGGTGGTGGTCTGGAACAACAACGGCCATGCGGGCCTGCGCGAGGCGATGTCGGCGGCGCGCATCAAGGTCGAGCACGCCGAGCCGATGGCGGTGGACTTTCACGCCCTGGCGCGCGGCTTCGGCGCCGCCTATCAGCGCGTCAGCGCGCCGGAGTTCCTGCGCGAGGGGCTGCGCGCCGCCATCGCCCGCACCACGCCGACGCTGCTGGAGTTGCGCGACGAATACTGGTTCGGCTGAGCGCGCCCGCCTATTGCGCCGCCTGCGCCCGGCCTGCGTGGCCGTAGATCCGCTGCGGCGGAATGTGCAGCCGCGCGGTGGCGCCCGGCGCCACCACGCCGGGCCGCTCGACCCAGCCCGTCACGCCGCGCCGCCCGACCGCGAGGCGCGGAAAGGCGCCGCCCTTGCCGGGATGATGGCGCTCGATCACCTCGCCGACGAATCGGCACGGTCCGTTCTCCATGTCCACCGCCAGCGTGGTCCCGTCCTCGAAGATCAGCCGCGAGCCGGGCGGGACTTGGGTGAAATCGGGGATGCCTTCGAACACGATGTTCGCCCCGGTCCATTCCGGCGCGATGCGGGGGATGTCCATCGCCTGCGCCACCGCCGCCAGCTCCTCGGCCGACAGCATCGAAAGCTGGCGGGTGTTGCGGATCTCGGTCCCGCGCGGGTGCTGGAGTTTCACGCGCGAGCATGAGGGGCGCGTCAGCCCGGCGTGGCAGTCGCCGACCGGCCCGGCCCAGTCGAGCGTCAGCGTCTCGACCGGCTCGGCCTCCAGCGTCACTGCGCGGTCATGCACCACGCCCAGCCAGACCACGCGGCCGCTGATGTCGGTGGGGGTGAGAATCGCCATGGTCTGTCCTCCTGCGCCTGCGCCATAGTGCGCCGGGATCGCGCGGCGCGCCAAGCGCCGCCTGCACCGAAGGGGGAAACCATGCGACAGATCCGCTGGGGCGTGATGGGCGCCGCCAGGATCGCCCGCGAGCATCTAGCGCCCGCGATCCACCTGAGCGCGTCGGGCGTGCTGGCGGCGGTGGCGAGCACCGATGCGACCCGCGCAGGCGCGCTGGCCGCACCCTATGGCGCGCGCGCGATCGTCGGCTATGACGCGCTGCTGGCCGACCGCCAGATCGACGCGGTCTATATCCCGCTCGCCAACAGCGAACACGTCGCGTGGTCGCTGAAGGCGCTGGCGGCGGGCAAGCATGTGCTGTGCGAAAAGCCGATCGCGCTGGAGGCCGCGCAGATCGACACGCTGATCGCGGCGCGCGACGCGGCGGGGCGGCTGTGCGCGGAAGCGTTCATGGTCACGCACCATCCGCAATGGGCGCGGGCGCGCGCGATCATCGCCAGCGGCGAACTGGGCGCCTTGCGGCAGGTGGACGGGGCCTTCAGCTTTTACAACGCCGACGCCGCCAACATCCGCAACCGCGCCGACGCAGGCGGCGGCGCGCTGCGCGACATCGGCGTGTATCCTGTCGTGACGACACGCTTCGCCACCGGTCTTGAGCCGGTCGCCGCCCGCGCGCGCCTCGACCGGGAGGCGGGCATCGACGCCACCGCGCGCGTCTCGCTGGATTTTCCGGGCTTCGCGGCGGAATTATATGTCTCGATGCGCATGGCTCAGCGGCAGGAGATGGTGTTTCACGGCGACAAGGCGTGGCTGCGGGTGCGCACGCCGTTCAACGCCGGTCTCTACGGCGAGGACGTGCTGGAGCTGCGCGATGCGGCGGGAAACTACCGGCTGGAGCGGTTTCCCGCCGTCAACCAGTATGTGCTCCAGATCGAGGCGTTCAACCAGAGCGTGCTGACCGGGGCGCCGTTCCCCTGTCCGCTGGAATTCTCGCGCGGCAATCAGGCCGCGATCGACGCGATCTATCGCGCAGGCGCGGGCGGCGAGGCGGCGGTGTGACGGGGGCGGGTGGACAAGGGCGCGGCTGACTAGCCGCAAGGCTGAGGCCGCCGACAGTGCGCAAGCCTGTCGCCATCGACGCCTGGTCGATCCGACCCGCGTCGGATCGACCCGCGGTCGCCTCCCCCCGGCGACCGCGATACGCGGCCGCCAGGCGACCGCGCGCCGATCCGGGCGCCGTCGTCGAAGCGGCAACCCCTTCGGCTTCCGGCTTGCGCCTCCAGCCGACCGGTCCTGGCGTCTTTCCACTGGAAAGCCGCCTGACAGGACCGGAGCGCCAGTAGCGACGGCTGATCTTTGCGCCGCCACCCGCCGCCGACAGGCAGGGCTCCGAATCCAATTCAGCTGACTGGTGATGCGAGGATGCTTTGGAGGTAGTCCGTTGACCATCCGGCGCGTTTTCTTCGGGACTTGATCGAGCTTTTGTCGCGTGCGGTGCGCACGAGGTTCAGGGCGAAATGTC
>CAZOZE010000116.1:0-11266 GCA_964584215.1 uncultured Rhodobacterales bacterium | reverse complement strand
GTGCCAGCCCTCGGTGCGGCGCGCCTCGGCGCCGTCGGCGAGCTTCCAGTCGTATTCGTAATGCGTGACCATCCACAGATTGCCGTCGATGTTCAGCAGGCTGTTGGCGTCGGGCGTCTCGGCGATGATCGGGTCGCCGTTGGGGTCGAGGATCGGCTCGCCCTGGGCGTTCAACAGCTGGCCGGCGGCGTGGTCGCCCATCGCGTCGGTGTTCTTGAACAGCGTGGTGTAGCTGAGCGGGAATTCCTTCGACGTGCCGTCTGCGTAGCGCACGATGGCGGTCGAGGTCGAGTAGCTGCGGATCATGTCCGCGTCGGTCGCCGGCGCCGGGGTCGCCGTGAAATCGACCGAGACGATCTCGGCGGCCAGGGTTCCGGTCGCGCCGAGGGCGAGGCCGATCGCAGCGGTCGCGCGCAGCGCGGCCTTTCGGGTCGAATGGGTGAGTCGCATTGAACATCCTTCCTTGTCGCAGCCGGGCGATCGATCGCAGCGCGTGTCGCGCGACTCGCATCCGGCCAGTCGCATACGTTAAAGCGTTTCGTTGCCGTTATTATGACAGTGGGCATCATGACGGTGGGCGCGCACGGGCGTTGTTCAGCCGGGCGCAGGCGCGCCGACCCGCCTTTTCGCCCCCTGCCGGTTCTCGCGCGACGCGCGGGCCGCGCCACAAGGACGCGCCGCGACGCCTTGTCCCGCCCGCGCGACTGGCCTAGGTTGCTCTCCGAACCGTTGGGGCGCCCCGTCATGGGGCTGAGAGGCCGAAGGCCGACCCATCGAACCTGATCCGGGTCATGCCGGCGTAGGGAACGGTGCACGCGCAGGGCGTCATGCCCGCACGCCGCTGTTTCACGCCGTCGCCCATGCGGAGGAACTGACGGTGGCGGCGATCGCCCTGACCATAGCAGGCTCGGATTCCGGCGGCGGCGCGGGCGTGCAAGCCGATCTCAAGACGTTCTCGGCGCTCGGCGTCTATGGCGCCTCGGTCGTCACCGCGCTGACCGCGCAGAACACCCGCGCCGTCGCGATGATCGAGCCCGCCAGCGTCGCGATGATCGCCGCGCAGATCGCGGCGGTGTTCGACGATCTCGCCATCGGCGCGGTCAAGCTGGGCATGATCGGCGATGCGGCGGCGATCGCGACGGTGGCCGACGCTCTGGCGGAGAGGTCGGCGCCGGTGGTGCTCGACCCGGTGATGGTCGCCAAGTCCGGCGATCGGCTGATCCCCGGCGCGGCGGTGGACGCGCTGCGCGCGCGGCTGCTCCCGACTTCGCTGCTGCTCACGCCGAACTTGCCCGAAGCCGCCGCCCTGCTGGGCTGCGCGCCCGCGCGCGACGAGGCCGCGATGGCGGCGCAGGGTCAGGCGCTGCGCGCGCTGGGGGCGCAGGCGGTGCTGATGAAGGGCGGGCACGGCGCGGGCGAGACCTGCGTCGATCTGCTGGTCGAGGCGGGCGGCGTGACCCGCCTCACCGCGCCCCGCCGCATGACCCGCAACACCCATGGCACCGGCTGCACCCTGTCGGCGGCGGTGGCGGCGGGGCTGGCGCAGGGCATGGCGCTGCGCGCGGCGGTCGCGCGGGCGCACGACTACCTGCAAGGCGCCATCGCCGCCGCCGACGAACTGGCCGTCGGCTCGGGCCATGGCCCGGTGCATCATTTTCACGCGGTGTGGCCCCGTGGCTGATGTGACCGTCATCGGCGCCGGCGTGGCGGGCCTGTGGGCGGCGCTGGCGCTGAGCCGCGCCGGGTTGACCCCGCGCCTGATCGACCGCAACGGCGCGCCGGGGCCGCATGGCTGCTCGTGGTGGGCCGGGGGCATGCTGGCGCCGTTTTGCGAGGCGGCGGAGGCGCCGTCCGCCGTCGTCGCCCATGGTCAGGATGCTGCGGCGGCGTGGGAGACGGCGACCCCGGTCGCGCGGCGCGGCTCGCTGGTGGTGACGCTGGCGCGCGACCGCGCGGAGCTGGCGCGCTTCGCCCGCCGCACCACCGGGCATGTGCTGCTGGGCGAGGCGCTGCGCACGTTGGAGCCGGACCTGCCCGGCCCGGCGCAGGCGCTGTTTTTCGAGGCCGAGGCGCATCTCGACCCGCGCCGCGCGCTGGCCGATCTGGTGGCGGCGCTGGCGGCGCGCGGGGTGGAGATCGAGCAGGCGGAGGCGTCGCCCGGCCGCTTCGCCGGTCCGGTGATCGACGCGCGCGGCATGGCCGCGGACGTGCGCGGCCTGCGCGGGGTGCGCGGCGAGATGGCGGTGCTGCGCGCGCCCGACATCGCGCTGTCGCGGCCCGTCCGCCTGCTGCATCCGCGCCATTCCATCTATCTCGTGCCGCGCGGCGAGGGCCTCGTCATGCTCGGCGCCACCCAGATCGAGAGCGCCGACCGCAGCCGCATCTCGGCGCGCGCGCTGCTGGAGTTGTTGTCGGCGGCCTATGCGCTCGACCCGCGCTTCGCGAACGCCGAGGTCGTGGAGACCGGCGCCGACCTGCGCCCCGCCTTCGCCGACAACACCCCGCGCGTGGTCCGCGCGGGCCGGGTGCTGCACCTCAACGGGCTGTTCAGGCACGGCTATCTGATGGCCCCGGCGCTGGCGCGCCAGGCGGCCGATTACCTGACCCAGGGGCGGAGGGGAGACCTGTTTCATGAGGATTGAGGTGAACGGCGAGGCGCGCGAGGTGACCGCCGCCACCGTGCAGGCGGCGCTGGTCGAGCTGGGCCTTGGCGCCGCGCGCGTCGCCACCGCGCTCAACGGCGTGTTCGTGCCCGCCGGGGCGCGGGCCGGTCAGCCGCTGGCCGAAGGCGACCGGCTCGAGGTGCTCAGCCCCATGCAGGGCGGCTGAGATGCGCGATTTCTATGGCGTGACGCTCTCCGCTCCGCTGATGCTGGGCACGGCGCAATATCCCTCTCCGGCGGTGCTGGAGGCGGCGTTCCGGGCGTCGGGCGCCGCCGTCGCCACCGTGTCGCTGCGGCGCGAGGGCGGCGGCGGCGGCGCGTTCTGGGACATCGTGCGCGGCCTTGGCGTGCGCGTGCTGCCCAACACCGCAGGCTGCCACAGCGCGCGCGAGGCCGTCACCACCGCCCGCATGGCGCGCGAGTTATTCGAGACCGACTGGATCAAGCTGGAGGTCATCGGCCACGCCGACACGCTGCAACCCGACCCTTTCGGCCTGCTGGAGGCCGCCGAGACGCTGTGCGCCGAGGGTTTCAAGGTGTTTCCCTACACCACCGAGGATCAGGTGCTGGCGCGGCGGCTGGTGGAGGCGGGGTGCCGGGTGCTGATGCCCTGGGGCGCGCCGATCGGCTCGGGGCTGGGGCTGAACAACCGCTACGGCCTGCGCACCCTGCGCGCGGCGTTTCCCGACATCGCGCTGGTGGTGGACGCGGGGCTGGGCCTGCCCAGCCATGCGGCGGCGGCGATGGAGCTTGGCTATGACGCGGTGCTGCTGAACACGGCGGTGGCGCAGGCGGGCGATCCGGTCGCGATGGCCGGGGCGTTCGCGCTGGCGGCGCGGGCGGGCGCGCTGGCCGCCGGGGCCGACCCGATGGCGCCGCGCGATATGGCCGCGCCCTCGACGCCGCTGATCGGGCGGGCGTGGCTGTGAGGCTGCCGCGCTTCTATCCGATCTTCGATTCGGCCGCATGGCTGGCCCGCGCCCTGCCGCTGGGCGTGAAGCTGGCGCAGCTGCGCATCAAGGAGGGCGACGACGCGGCGCTGCGCGGCGCGATCCGCGACGGGCTGGCGCTGGCGCGCGCGCATGGCGCGGCGCTGGTCGTCAACGACCACTGGCGCCTGGCCATCGACGAGGGCGCGGAGTGGCTGCACCTGGGGCAGGAGGATCTCGACACGGCCGACCTCGGCGCGATCCGCCGCGCCGGGCTGCGGCTGGGCGTCTCGACCCATGACCGCGCGGAACTCGACCGCGCGCTGGCGCTGGCCCCCGACTATATCGCGCTGGGGCCGGTCTATCCGACCATCCTCAAGCGGATGAAATGGCGCGAGCAGGGGCTCGACCGGCTGACCGAGTGGAAGCGGCTGACCGGCGACATTCCGCTCTGCGCCATCGGCGGCATGCGCGTGGAGCGCGCGCCGGGCGCCTTCGCGGCGGGGGCGGACCTTGTGTCGGCCGTCACCGACATCACGCTCAACCCAGACCCCGAGGCGCGCCTGAGCGCGTGGCTGGCGGTCTGCGCATGAACCGCTACGCCCGCCAGATGGCGCTGCCCGAGGTCGGCGCACAGGGGCAGGCGCGGCTGGCGCGCGCGCACGCTCTGGTGGTGGGCGCGGGCGGGCTGGGGGCGCCCGCGCTGCTCTATCTGGCGGGCGCGGGCGTGGGGCGGATCACGCTGCTCGACGGCGACGCGGTGGCGGCGTCGAACCTGCACCGCCAGCCGCTCTATCGCATGGACCAGATCGGCTGGCCCAAGGCGCAGGCGGCGGCCGACGCGCTGATGGCGCTGAACCCGCAGACGCGCATCGACGCCCGCGCCGAATGGCTCGACCCCGCCAACGCGCCCGACCTCGCGGCGCAGGCCGACGTCGTGCTCGACTGCGCCGACACCTTCGCGGCGAGCCTCACCTTGTCGGACGCATGCCGCGCGCTGGGCAAGCCGCTGATCGCCGGCTCGGCGCTGGCGCTGGCGGGCTATGCGGCGGGCTGCTGCGCAGGCGCGCCCAGCCTGCGCGCGCTGTTTCCCGAGTTGCCCGAGCGCGGCGCGACCTGCGCCGAGGCGGGGGTGATGGGGCCGGTGCCCGGCGTGATCGGCGCGTTGCAGGCGCAGATGGCGCTGTCGGTTCTGCTGGGGCTGGCGCCCTCGCCGCTGGGGCGCCTGCTGCATTTCGACGCGCGCGGCTGGCGCATGGGCGGGTTTCGCTTCGACGCCGCCCCGGAGCCTGACGCGCCGCCCCTGTTCATCGCGCGCAGCCAGATCGCGCCGAAAGACCTGCTGATCGACCTGCGCGCCGAGGCCCCCGCGCCGTTCGACCCGCGCGCGCGGCGCATTCCGCCCGACGCCATCGCAGATCTCTCCCCGCCCGACGGCGCGCGCGTGGTGCTCGCCTGCCGCACCGGCCTGCGCGCCCACAACGCCGGCCAGCGCCTGCGTGCGCGCTGGCCGGGGCGGATCGCCCTTCTCGCCCTTCCCGACTGACAAAGGAAACGCCCATGAAACGCCGCCTTTTCGCCGCTCTGGCCACCCTCGCCCTCGCCGCGCCCGCGCAGGCGCAGGACCGGCTGACGCTGATGCTCGACTGGTTCGTGAACCCCGATCACGGCCCGATCGTCCTGGCGCAGGAGCTGGGCTATTTCGCCGAGGCCGGGCTTGAGGTCGAGATCGTCACCCCCGCCGACCCCAACGACCCGCCGCGCATGGCCGCCGCAGGCGGCGTCGATCTGGCGGTGTCCTATCAGCCGGAGCTGCACCTCAACCGCCATGACGGCCTGAACCTGCGCCGCGTCGGCACGCTGGTCGCGGCGCCGCTGAGCTGTCTTGTCGCGCTGGCCGACGGGCCGGTGCGCTCGGTCGCCGACCTGAAGGGCCGCAAGGTGGGCTTCGCCGTGGCGGGGGTGCAGGAGGTGATGCTCGACGCGATGCTGGCCCATAACGGGCTGGCGCCGGGCGATGTCGAGCAGATCAACATCGGCTGGGCGATCTCGCCTGCGCTGATGTCGGGGCAGGTGGACGCGGTGATCGGCGCGTTTCGCAATTTCGAGCTGAACCAGCTTGCGCTCGAGGGCCGCGAGGGCCTGTGTCTGGCGCCCGAGGACGAGGGCGTGCCCGCCTATGACGAACTGATCTACGTCGCCGACCCCGCGCGCATCGACTCCGACGCGGTCGCGCGGTTCCTCGCCGCCACCGGGCGCGCGGCGGCGTTCATCGCCGACGACCCGGCGCAGGCGTGGACGCTGTTCGCCGCCACCGCGTCGGAGTTGCAGAACGAGTTGAACGCCCGCGCCTGGACCGATACCTGGCCGCTGTTCGCCCGCGACCCGGCGGCGCTGGACGAAGCGCGCTACCAGGGTTTCGAGGCGTTTCTGGCCGAGCGCGGCGCCACGCCCGGCGGGCTGGCGGTGACCGATCTGGCCATCGACCTGACCGCGCCGCGATGAGCGCGCCCGATTATGGCCGCGCCTTCGCGCTGTGGCGCGCGCAGGCGCCTGCGTGGCGGGCCTACACCCGCCACGCCTTTGTCGAGGGGCTGGGCGGCGGCGATCTGCCGCGCGACGCCTTTCTGCGCTATCTGCGGCAGGACTATGTGTTCCTGATCCACTTTTCGCGCGCCTGGGCGCTGGCGGCGGCCAAGGCCGACACGCTGGCCGAACTGCGCGCGGCCGCGGGCGCGGTCCATGCGCTGACCCATCACGAGATGCCGCTGCATGTGCGGCTGTGCGCGCGCGAGGGGATCGACGCCGACGCGCTGGAGGCGGCGGAGGAGGCGCCCGAGACCCTCGCCTACACGCGCTATGTGCTGGAGGCGGGCTATTCGGGCGATTTCCTCGACCTGATGGCGGCGCTGGCGCCGTGCGTGCTGGGCTATGGCGAGATCGGCGCGCGGCTGGCGGGCGCGGGCGGGCCTTACGCCGAGTGGATCGAGACCTACGCCGGGCCGGAGTTTCAGGCGCTGTGCGGCGAGGTCGGCGCGCTGATCGACGGCGCGCTGGCGCATCGCCTCGGCGCCGACTGGGCGCGCCCGCCGCGCTTCGATGCGCTGTCGCGGCGCTTCGCCACCGCCACCCGGCTTGAGGTCGGGTTCTGGCGCATGGGGCTGACCGGGGCATGAACGCGCCGGGGCTGTCGCTGTGCGGCGATCTGTGGATCGGCGGGGCGCGGCTGATCGCGGGGCTGCGGCTGGATTGCCCGGCGGGGCGCTGGACCTGCCTGCTGGGGCCGTCGGGGGTGGGCAAATCCACCATCGGGCGGCTGGTCGCCGGGCTGCCCGGGCCGTTCCGGCTGGACGGCGTGCTGGCGGCGCGCGACGGCGCGCCGCTGGCGGGCCGGGTCGCGGCGATGGCGCAGGACTGCCAGCTGCTGCCCTGGGCGAGCGTCGAGAGCAACGTCGTGCTGGGCGCGCGGCTGCGCGGCGAGCGGCCCGACCGGGCGCGGGCGCGCCGGCTGCTGGCCGATCTGGGACTTGGCGGCATGGAGCGCCGCCGCCCGGGCGCGCTGTCGGGCGGTCAGCGTCAGCGTGTGGCGCTGGCGCGCACGCTGATCGAGGATCGCCCGCTGGTGGTGCTCGACGAGCCGTTCTCTGCGCTCGACGCCGCCACCCGGCTGGCGATGCAGGATCTGGCGGCGCGCACGCTGGCCGGGCGCACCGTGCTGCTGATCACCCACGACCCGCTGGAGGCCGCGCGGCTGGCCGACCGCGCCTTTCTGCTGGGGCCGGACGGCGCCGAGGCGCTGGCGCTGCCCGCCGCCCCGGCGCCGCGCGGCTTTGCGGACGCGCGGACCCTGTCGGCGCAGGCGGCGCTGCTGTCGCGGCTGCGCGCGGCGTGAGGGGCGCGCTCGCCGGGCTGGCGCGCGGGCTGCTGGCGCTGGGCTTCGGGCTGGCGCTGTGGCGGGCGGTGGTCTGGCTGAGCGGCGCGCCGCCGTTCATCCTGCCCGGGCCCGCGCGGGTGGCGGCGCGGCTGTGGGACGGCGCGCCGATGCTGGCCGAGCACGCGGGCTTCACCGCCGCAAACCTGCTGACCGGCCTCGGCGCCGGGGTGGCGCTGGGGGTCGCGACCGCGCTCAATCTGGCGCTGTCGCCCGGCGCGCGGCTGTTGCTGCGCCCGTTCCTGATCTTTGCGCAGGCGGCGCCGGTGTTCGCGCTGGCGCCGGTGATCACGCTGTGGCTGGGCTATGGCGCGCCGTCCAAGATCGTGATCGTGGCGCTGGTGATCTATTTTCCGGTGACGTCGGCGTTCTTCGACGGCTTGATGCGCCTGCCCGCGCCGCACGCCGACCTCGCCTGCGCGATGCGCGCCACGCCGCTGCGCAGGCTTGTGCTGCTGCAGGTTCCCAACGCGCTGCCGTCGCTGGCTTCGGGCCTGCGGCTGGCGCTCGTGCAGGCGCCGTTTGCGGTGGTGATCGGCGAGTGGGTCGGGTCGTCGCGCGGGCTGGGCCACCTGATGCTGATGGCGAACGGGCGCGGCCAGACCGACCTGATGTTCGCCGCGCTGCTGGCGCTGGCCGCCATGAGCCTGACGCTGTTCTTCCTGTTCGAGGCGCTGGCGCGGCTCTGCGGCCCGGCTGCGCGCGCGCAGGGCTGACGGCGTGGCGCGACCGCGATCCGCGCCCGCCGCTCAGGTGCCGCAGAAGGTCGCCCTCACCACTTCATCGGGGCGCGGCGGCGCCGCATGGGCCTCGCGGCCCGGCTGGTCTGCGTAAGGATCGGCCAGCACCGCCGTCAGCGCGTCGAGCGGCGCCAGATCGCCCTGATACGCGGCGGACAGCGCCGCCTCGACGCAGTGGTTGCGCGGGATGAAGGCGGGGTTGACGGCGCGCATCGCCGCCTGACGCGCCGCCTCGTCGCGGGTCTCGCGCGCCAGCCGCGCCCGCCACGCGCCCAGCCAGTCGTCGAGCCAGCCCTCCGCCGGACCGGGATCGGCGACCGGCGCGTGCGGCGGCGCATCCGCCCCCGCCGCGCACAGGCCCCGGAAGGTCAGGGTGAAATCCGCCCGCGCCGCCGCCATGCGCGCCAGAAGGTCGCCGATCAGCGCGCCGTCGCCCTCCTCGGCCCGCGCCAGCCCCAGCTTGGCGCGGAACGCCGCCAGCCACGCCGCCTCGAACAGGCCCGGATAGGCGTCCACCGCCGCCTGCGCCGCCGCGACCTGCGCCGCCTCGTCCTCGCCCAGCAGCGGCAAGAGCGCGCTGGCGCATTGCGCAAGGTTCCAGTGCGCCACGCGCGGCTGATTGGCGTAGGCGTAGCGCCCTGTGCTGTCGATCGAACTGAACACCGTGTCGGGATGATAGTCGTCCATGAAGGCGCAGGGGCCATAGTCGATGGTTTCGCCCGCCACCGACACGTTGTCGGTGTTCATCACCCCGTGGATGAAGCCGATCGCCATCCACTGCGCCACCAGCGCCGCCGTGCGCGCGACCACGCCCTCCAGCAACGCCAGATACGGCGCCTGCGCCTGCGCCGCGTCGGGGTAGTGGCGCGCGATCACATAGTCGGCGAGCGTCCCGAGCGCCGCCGCGTCGCCGCGCGCCGCGAAGAACTGGAAGGTGCCGACGCGCACATGGCTTGTCGCCACCCGCGCCAGCACCGCGCCGGGCAGCGGCGTCTCGCGATACACCGTCTCGCCGGTCGCCGCCACCGCCAGGCTGCGCGAGGTGGGCACGCCCAGCGCCGCCATCGCCTCGCTGACGATGTATTCGCGCAAGGCCGGCCCCAGCGCCGCCTTGCCGTCGCCGCCGCGCGAGAACGGCGTGCGGCCTGCGCCCTTCAGGTGCAGGTCGCGGCGCACGCCGTCCGGCCCGATCATCTCGCCCAGCAGAATCGCCCGCCCATCGCCCAGTTGCGGCGAGAAGCCGCCGAACTGGTGCCCGGCGTAGGCCATCGCCAGCGGCGCGGCGCCCGGCGGCGTGACCGCGCCGGACAGGATCGCGGCGCCGCGCGGCCCGTCCAGCGCGCTGGCGTCCAGCCCGATCTCCCGCGCCAGCCGACGGTTCAGCCGCACCATCTGCGGCGCAGGCGCAGGGTGGGGCTGCTGACGGACATAGAACCGCTCCGGCAGCCGGGCGTAGCTGTTGTCGAAGGTGAAAAGCGCCGGATCGGCTGCGGTGGTGGCGGTCATGCGCGGCCCCTTGCGTGGCGTCCAGCCCCATACATCGGCGCCTGCGGCCCGCGCGTCCACCCCCGTCCGCGCCGCCCGCCCGCGTTCTGAGGCGGGCCGCGCCTCAGATCCCGGCGCCCAGTATCTTGCGCGTCGCGGCGCGGGCGTAGTCGCGGTTCATGCGCGCGATCACGTCCAGCGTCACGCCCTTGGGGCACACCGCCTCGCATTCGCCGTGGTTGGTGCAGCCGCCGAAGCCCTGCGCATCCATCGCGCCGACCATGGCCAGCGTGCGCCAGTCGCGCTCCACCGCGCCTTGCGGCAGACTGTTGAGCTGCGCCAGTTTCGCGGCGGTGAACAGCATGGCGCTGGCGTTGGGGCAGGCGGCGATGCAGGCGCCGCAGCCGATGCAGGCGGCGGCGTCCATCGCCGCCTCGGCGGTCGCGCGCCGCACCGGGATGGTGTTGGCGTCGGGCGCCTCGCCGGGGCGGATCGAGACGAAGCCGCCCGCCTGCTGGATCGCCTCCATCGCCGAGCGGTCCACCGCCAGATCGCGCAGCGGCGGGAACGGCCCGGCGCGGAACGGCTCGACGGTGATCTCGTCGCCGTCCCTGAAGCGGTGCATGTGCAGCTGACAGACCGTCAGCCCCGCCTCGCCGCCGTGCGGCGCGCCGTTGATGGTCAGCGAGCACATGCCGCAGATGCCCTCGCGACAGTCGTGGTCGAAGGCGATCGGCGAGGCGCCCTCGGCGACCAGCCGCTCGTTCAGCAGGTCGAGCATCTCCAGAAACGACAGACCTGCGTCGATGTCGCGCATCGGATGGGTTTCGAAGCCGCCCGGATCCGCAGGGCCGTTCTGACGCCAGACATGCAGCGTGAAGTTCATCGCGGGCTCCCGTTCACTTGTAACTGCGCGTCGCGAGCGCGATCGCCTCGAAATGCAGCGGCTCGGTCAGCCGCTCCGGCGCGGCGTCCTCGCCGCGGTGCCGCCACACCGCGACATGGGCGAAACGGGCGTCGTCGCGCCGCGCCTCGCCGTCTTCGGTCTGGTGCTCCTCGCGGAAATGGCCGCCGCAGGATTCCTCGCGCGCCAGCGCGTCGCGGCACATCAGTTCGCTCAGCTCAAGGAAATCCGCCACGCGCCCCGCGCGCTCGAGCTCCGCGTTCATCTCGGCGCCCGATCCCGGCACCCGCAGGTCGGACCAGAACTCGGCGCGCAGCTCGGGGATGCGTTGCAGCGCCTCGCCAAGGCCGGCCGCGTTGCGGCTCATGCCGCACTTGTCCCACATCACTTCGCCCAGCGCCTTGTGCATCTGCCGCGCCGACCGCTTGCCGCCGCCCGACAGCAGCCGGTCGATGCGGCTCTCGACGTCGTGGCGCACGGCGGCGAAGGCGGGGTCGTCGGTCTGCGGCGCGCCCGCGCCGGTGCGGGCGAGATAGTCGCAGATCGTGGCCGGCAGCACGAAATAGCCGTCCGCCAGCCCCTGCATCAGCGCGCTGGCGCCCAGCCGGTTGGCG
>CAZOZE010000115.1:0-9878 GCA_964584215.1 uncultured Rhodobacterales bacterium | reverse complement strand
CCGTGCGCGTGGCCTGTTACGAGCGCATCCTGCACCGCTATCCCCATGGCCGCGCGGCGCTGGCGCTGCTGCCGCTGTCGATGCGCATGGCCGGCCCGCGTGAGGCGGTTTGGCACGCGATCATCCGCAAGAACCACGGCGCCACGCATTTCATCGTCGGCCGCGACCACGCCGGGCCGTCGGCGAAGCGCGCGGACGGCGCGACCTTTTTCCACCCCTACGCGGCGCAGGAGATGCTTGCCCGGCACGCGGCCGAAATCGGGATCACGCCGGTTTTCAGCCAGGACGTGGCCTATTACCCCGCCATCGACCAGTATCTGCCGGTCGATCGCGCCCCGGCCGGACTTGAGTCGCGGGCGCTGTCGGGCTCGCGCCAGCGCGAGTTGTTGGCCGCCGGAGAGCCGCTGCCGGAATGGTTCTCGTTTCCCGAGGTCGCCAGCCTGCTGCGCGACGCCGCCCGCCCGCCTGCGCTGGCGGCCTGAACAGGAGACCGGCCATGCCCATCATCGACGACACCGGCCCGCACGACGCGGCCGAGCCGGATTACGAGGGCGCCGCGCTGCTGATCGGCCCCGACGCGGACCCAATGACGCTGACCGGACGTTTCGGCGCGCTTGAGCTGATTGCGGTGGCCTTCCCCAAATCCGCAGACGGGCGCGGCTTCAGCCTGGCGCGACGGCTGCGCCATCTGGGGTATTCGGGAAGGCTGCGCGCGAAGGGGTGGCTGTTGCCCGACCAATACGCCTACGCCCGCGCCTGCGGCTTCGACGACGTGGCGGTGGACGCGGCGCACTTCGCCCGCCACGGCGCCGAGGCCTGGACCCAAGCCGCGACCGCGCCGGTCGCGCCGCCGTTCCGCGCCCGCCAGACGCCCCGCGCCGCGGCCTGACGCCGGGGCGTCCGCCGCCGCCCCCGCGCCCCGCGTGACGCCGCGCCGGATTGACCCCGGCGCGGCGCCTGTGCTTCCTGCGCCTCGCAGCAGCGCGGAGGGAGATCGGCGTGGGCGGTCAGGCCAGTTTCTTCGACAAGGCGCAGCCCTCCTTCGCCCGGCTGGGCAAGGCGACCGGGCGGGTCGCGGTGATCGACGTCGGCTCGAACTCGGTGCGGCTGGTGGTGTTCGACGGCGCGGCGCGCGCGCCCAGCTATTTCTTCAACGAAAAGATGGCCTGCGGCCTCGGCGCCGCGATCGCGCGCACCGGGCGGCTCGACGAGAAGGGCTGCGCGCTGGCGCTGGCCACGCTGCGCCGCTTCGCCGAACTGGCCCGGCGGATGAACGTCGTCGCACTCGACGCCGTGGCGACGGCGGCCATGCGCGAGGCCGAGGACGGCCCGGCGTTTCGCGACACGGTGGAGCGGGCGACCGGTCTGCGCCTGCGGGTGATCTCGGGCGACGAGGAGGCGCGGCTGTCGGCGCTGGGCGTGCTTCTCGGCGAACCGGGGGCCGAGGGCGCGGCGGCGGACATGGGCGGCGCCTCGATGGAGCTGGCGCAGCTTGAGGGCGGCGCGGTCGGCGACCGGCTGACGCTGGCGCTGGGGCCGCAGCGGCTGGCCGGGCTGGAGGGCGCCGCGCTGGACAGGCGCATCGAGGCGGAGCTCGACCGCGCGGAGCAGGCGATTCAGCTGGCCGGGCGGACGCTCTATGTGGTCGGCGGCTCGTGGCGCAGCGTCGCCAAGCTCCAGATGGCGCGCGTCAGTCATCCGTTGCAGGTCTTGCAGGGCTATCGCCTCGACGCGGCGGAGGCGGCGGACGCCTGCGCCTGGATCGCCGCGCAAACGCCGGACGCGCTGCGCGGCCTCGCCGACATCTCCGCCGGGCGCGCCGCCACGGCGCCGCTGGCGGCGCTGGTGCTGGGGCGGCTGATCGCGCGGCTGCGCCCCGCCGAGCTGTCGGTCTCGGCCTTCGGGCTGCGCGAGGGGATGTATTTCGAGCGCCTGCCCGAGCCGATGCGCCGCCGCGACCCGCTGCTGGAGGCCTGCGCCGTGCTGGAGCGGGGTCAGGCGCGGTTTCCCGGCTTCGGCGACGAGTTGTCGGCGTGGATCGAGCCGGTCACCGCGCAATGGCCGCAGGCCGAGCGGCGGCTGGCGCGCGCCGCCTGTCTGCTCAACGACGTGAACTGGCGCGCGCACCCCGATTATCGCCCGGTGAGCTGTTTCGAGACCATGACGCGCGGCAATCTGGCCGGCGTCGATCATCCGGGCCGCGTGTTCATCGGGCTGGCGATGATGCACCGCTACGGCGCGGGCAAGCGCAGCCTCGACGCCGACGCCACGCTGGCGCTGCTGGACGCGGCGCAGGCGGGGCGCGCCAAGGCGCTGGGCCGCGCGATGCGGCTGGGAGCGATGATCTCCGCCTCCACCCCCGGCGCGCTGGCGCAGGCGCGGCTGGAGATGGCCGAGGACACGCTGACCCTGACGATGGGGCCGAGCCTTGAGTCGTTGTCGGGCGAGATTGTGTCGCGCCGTCTGGGGGCGCTGGCCGACGCGCTGTCGCTGTCGGCGCGGCTGGACGGCTGACCCCGAAAAAAGTAACGGCCCGCACGCTGGCGGGCCGCTCCTCCCTAAACTCAGGCTTCTTGTTGTCAACGGTCATTAACGCGATTCCGCCATGCGTGTCGAGCCGTATCTGCATCAACATGACGCTTTTCTGAACAGGTTTGCCGCATTTTCCGCCGCGCCGTGAACGCCGCCGCCCCGTTGCGGCCTCTCGCGGCTTCGCCTAGACAGCCTCGCGACATGCCCGCGCCGCCACAGGAGACCCCGATGCGCCTCACCCGCTATTTCCTGCCGGTGCTGAAAGAGACCCCGGCCGAGGCGCAGATCGCCTCGCACCGCCTGATGCTGCGCGCGGGCATGGTGCGGCAGGCGGCGTCGGGGATCTATTCTTGGCTGCCGCTGGGCTACAAGGTGCTGAAGCGCATCGAGGACATCGTGCATCGTGAGCAGCAGGCGATGGGCGCCAACGCCATGCTGATGCCCACCATCCAGTCCGCCGACCTGTGGCGCGAGAGCGGCCGCTACGAGGATTACGGCGCAGAGATGCTGCGCATCCGGGACCGCCACGAGCGTGAGATGCTCTACGGCCCGACCAACGAGGAGCTGATCACCGACATCTTCCGCACCGCCGTCAGCAGCTATCGCGAGCTGCCGCGCATCCTTTATCATATCCAGTGGAAGTTCCGCGACGAACTGCGCCCCCGCTTCGGCGTGATGCGCGGGCGGGAGTTCCTGATGAAGGACGGCTACAGCTTCGACCTCGACCGCGCAGGCGCGATCCACAGCTACAACAAGCACATGGTCGCCTATATCCGCACCTTCGAGCGGATGGGGCTGAAGGCCGTGCCGATGAAGGCCGACACCGGGCCGATCGGCGGCGACCATTCCCACGAGTTCCTGATCCTCGCCGACACCGGCGAGTCGGAGGTGTTTCTCGACCGCGCCGCCATCGACCTGACGCTGGGCGACCGCGCCATCGACTGGGACGACCGCGCGGGGCTGCAATCCATCGTCGATCGGTGGACCGCGCCTTACGCCCGCACCGACGAGACCCACGACGCCGCCCTGTTCGAGGCGCAGGTGCCGGCCGAGCGGCGCGAGACCCGGCGCGGCATCGAGATCGGCCACATCTTCTATTTCGGCACCAAGTATTCCGCCCCGCTGGGCGCAAATGTCGTGACGGCGGAGGGCGCGACGGTTCCGGTCGAGATGGGCAGCTACGGCATCGGCGTCTCGCGGCTGGTCGGCGCGACCATCGAGGCCAACCACGACGAAAAGGGCGTCATCTGGCCCGAGGCGGTGACGCCGTTCCACGCCGGGATCGTCAACCTCAAGCAAGGCGACGCCGCCGCCGACGCCGCCTGCGAAAGCCTCTACGCCGCGCTGACCGCCGCCGGGCTGGAGCCGCTTTACGACGACCGCGACGAGCGCGCGGGCGCCAAGTTCGCCACCATGGACCTGATCGGCCTGCCCTGGCGGCTGACGGTCGGGCCGCGCGGTCTCAAGGCGGGCGTGGTGGAGCTGACCAGCCGCCGCAGCGGCGCAAGCGAGGAGTTGACGCCCGACGCGGCGGTCGCGCGGCTGGCGGCGATCTATCGCGGCGGCGCGGGAGCCGGACGCGATTGACGGGGATCAATGACGCCGCGCCCCGCGCGGCGCACCCTGCGCCGAGGGAGAATGCAGATGTTGCTCGAATCGCTTCTTGACCAGCTTGGCGACGCGCCCGTGGCGGCGCTTTTCGGGCTGCTGACCGGGGTGGTTTTCGGCGTCGCGGCGCAGCGGTCGTCGTTCTGCCTGCGCGCGGCGACGGTGGAGTTCGCGCGCGGCCAGCTCGGGCCGAAGGTCGCGGTCTGGCTGCTGACCTTCTCGACCGCGATGGTCTGGGTGCAGGCCGCGCGGAGGGCGGGCCTGTTCGACCCCGGCGAGGCGCGGATGATGGCGGTCGCCGGATCGTGGTCGGGCGCCGTGATCGGCGGCCTGCTGTTCGGCGTCGGCATGGTGCTGGCGCGCGGCTGTTCGGGGCGGCTGCTGGTGCTGGCGGCGACCGGCAACCTGCGCTCGGTGGTCTCCGGGCTGATCTTCGCCGTCGTCGCGCAGATGAGCCTGCACGGCTGGCTGGCGCCGCTGCGCGGCTGGCTGGCGCAGCTCTGGGTCACGCCGGGCGGGCGCAACGTGGATCTGTTGCAGACCCTGGCGCTGCCCGACGGCGCCGGGCTGACCATCGGCGCCGGGATCGCGATCCTCGCGCTGGCGGTGGCGCGCCGCGCCGGAGTGTCGGCGGCGACGCTGGTGTTCGCCTCCGGCGTGGGCTTTGCGGTGGCGATGGGCTGGGTGCTGACCTTCACGCTGTCGCAGGTCGCCTTCGATCCGGTGAGCGTCACCTCGGCGACCTTCTCCGGCCCGTCCGCCGACACGCTGATGTTCTTCCTGACGCCGGACCCGAAGCTGGATTTCGACGTCGGCCTGGTGCCGGGGGTGTTTCTCGGCGCGTTCCTCGCGGCGGCGGCGGCGCGGGAGCTGAAGCTCCAGGGCTTCGACGGCGCGACCGCCATGCGCCGCTCGATACTGGGGGCCGCGCTGATGGGCTTCGGCGCCATGCTGGCGGGCGGCTGCGCCATCGGCGCCGGGGTCACCGGCGGCTCGATCTTCGTCGCGACCGCGTGGCTGGCGCTGTTCAGCATGTGGATCGGCGCCATCGTCACGGATTTCGTGGTCGATCAGGCCGGGCGCCCGGCCCTCGCCTGAGGCGCGCCATCGCCTCCAGCGCCGCGGCGCGGCGACCCCCGGAGTTGTCGCTGTGAGGATCGGCCGATGAGACGCATCGCGGAAAGCAAGATCGTCGGCGCCGACGACGCTGCGCGGCTGATCCGCGACGGCGATACGATCACCACCTCCGGTTTTGTCGGCGACGGCGTGCCCGAGGCGCTGCTGGACGCGGTGTCGCGCCGCTTCACCGAGACGGGGGCGCCGCGCGGCCTGACGCTGCTATTCGCCGCCGGTCAGGGCGACGGAGGGGAGCGCGGACTGAACCTGCTGGGCCATGACGGGCTGCTGAAGCGCGTGGTCGGCGGCCACTGGGGGTTAATCCCGAAGCTGGGGCGGCTGGCGCTGGCGGGCGAGATCGAGGCCTACAACCTGCCCCAGGGCGTGATCTCGCACCTCTACCGCGACATCGCGGCGGGCAAGCCCGGCACGGTCACCCATATCGGTCTCGACACCTTCGTCGATCCGCGCCTGGGCGGCGGCCGGATCAACGCCGCCACCACCGAGGAACTGGTCGAGCGCGTCACGCTCGGCGGACGCGAGTTGTTGTTCTACAAGGCGTTCCCGATCCATGTGGCGCTGCTGCGCGGCACCACCGCCGACGAGGCGGGCAACGTGACCATGGAGCGCGAGGCGCTGATCCTCGACAATCTGGCGCAGGCGATGGCGGCGAAGAACTCCGGCGGCGTGGTGATCGTGCAGGTCGAGCGGATCGCGGCGCGCGGCAGCCTGCCGGTGCGCGCGGTGGTGATCCCCGGCGCGCTGGTGGACGCGGTGGTGGTGGCGCCGCCGGAGCTGCATCCGCAGACCTACGGCACCGCCTATTCGCCGTTCTACAGCGGCGAGCTGCGCGCGCCCGAGGGCGCGGCGGCGCCGATGCCGCTGGACGCGCGCAAGATCATCGCCCGGCGCGCGGCGTTTGAATTGCCGGTGAACGGCGTGGTCAACCTCGGCATCGGCATGCCCGAAGGCGTGGCGGCGGTGGCGGATGAGGAGGGGCTGTTGCGCCACCTGACGCTGACCGCCGAGCCGGGCGTGATCGGCGGGCGGCCCGCCTCGGGCCTCGATTTCGGCGCCGCGCTGAACACCGACGCGGTGATCGCGCAGAACCAGCAGTTCGACTTCTACGACGGCGGCGGGCTCGACCTCGCCTGCCTCGGCATGGCCGAGGTGGACGCGGGCGGCGACGTGAACGTGTCGCGCTTCGGGCCGAAGCTGGCGGGCGCTGGCGGTTTCATCAACATCTCGCAGGCCGCGCGCGCGCTGGTGTTCACCGGCACGTTCGCCGCAGGGGGCCTTGAGATCGCCGTCCGGGACGGCGCGCTGGCGATCCTGTCGGAGGGACGCGCGCGAAAATTCCGCGCCAGCGTCGAGCAGATCACCTTCTCGGGCGCGCGGGCGCGCGCGCTGCGCCAGCGGGTGCTCTACGTCACCGAACGCTGCGTGTTCCGGCTGGGCGAGGACGGGCTGGAGCTGATCGAGGCGGCGCCCGGCGTGGACGTGGAGCGCGACATCCTCGCCCTGATGGGCTTCAAGCCGCTGATCCGCGAGGTCGCGGCGATGGATCCGCGCATCTTCGCCGAGGCGCCGATGGGGCTGAAGGTGGACCTGCTGCACCTCGATTTCGACACCCGGTTCGCGCTGTCGCCGGACTGCCGGACGCTGTTCATCAATTTCGAGAAGCTGCGCATCCGCAACGCCGCCGACGTTGCCGCCATCGCCGAGACGGTGGAGCGGCTGTGCGCGCCGCTCAGACGCCGGGTCGATGTGATCGTGAACTACGACGGCGCGTCGATCGAGGACGACGTCGCCGCCGATTACGCCGCGATGGTGGCGGCGCTGGAGGCGCGCTTTTACGGGCGCATATCGCGCTATGCGGGGTCGGCTTTCATGCGCATGAAGCTGGGCGCTGCGTTCGGCGCCGACGCGGCGCCGCACATCTTCGAGACGCGCGAGGCGGCGCGCGCCTATCTCGACGCGGCGCGGGAGGCGTAGGCGGGGCCGTCAATCTCCCGCACACGGCCTGCGCGGCGCGGTGCCGAGGCGCTCCCCACCGGTGATCCCGCCGCTCTGTTCCGGCAACCGCAGTCCGAGCAATCGGGCGCAGCGCCACGGCGCGCGCCAGACCCGACACAGCGGCGCGGCGCCACCACAGCGACCGATCCGGCGCAGCAGCCCGCATCTTCCGGTTGAAAGTATCACCAACAGGTTACAGGTCTGCAGCCATTTATGGCTAATTTAGGATGTAATATTGACCGCAGCGGGGCATCGGCGGCACAAAGGTTTCGTTCGGTAGCTGGTGGCGTGAGCGCGGCGTAACGGTGCGCGTTAAGGTGTGGTTGGCGTCAGCGTGAAGTCCGGGACGGTGTGCGCATGTGGCGCCGCCGTCCCGTCTCATTGCCGTCGCGTCTCATCGTAGTTCCGCTTCACCGCCACAGGCCTGGGCGTCCTCAGACCTCGTCCGGAAAATGCCGCAGCACGCTGCGAATCGGGTTCGGCGCCGCCTGACCGAGACCGCAGATCGAGGCGTCCTCCATCGCGCGGCTCAGTTCCTCCAGCAGCGCGCGATCCCATGTCGGGGCGGACATCAGCTTGACCGCCTTTTCACAGCCCACCCGGCACGGCGTGCACTGGCCGCAGCTTTCATCCTCGAAGAATCGCAACAGGTTGAGCGCGATCTCCTTCATCGAATCGCGATCCGACACCACCACCACCGCCGCCGAGCCGATGAAGCAGCCGTGCGCCTGAAGCGTGTCGAAATCCAGCGGGATGTCGTCCATGGAGGCCGGGAGAATACCGCCCGACGCGCCGCCCGGCAGATAGGCCTTGAAGGCGTGCCCCTCGGCCATGCCGCCGCAGAAATCGTCGATCAGGCGGCGGATGGTGATCCCCGCCGGGGCGAACTTGACCCCCGGCTCGCGGACCCGGCCCGAGACCGAGAACGCGCGCAGACCCTTGCGCCCGTTTTCGCCGTGGTCGCTGAAACAGCCCGGCCCATCGGCGGCGATGCGCGCGACCCAGCACAGCGTCTCGACGTTGTGCACCAGCGTCGGGCGCCCGAACACGCCGACCTGCGCCACATAGGGCGGACGGTGGCGCGGCAGGCCGCGCTTGCCCTCGATCGATTCAATCATGGCGCTTTCTTCGCCGCAGATATAGGCGCCCGCGCCGCGCCGCAGGTCGATGAAGCCCGGCGCGACGAGGCCCTTCGCCTCCAGCAGCGCGATCTCGCGGCGCAGGATCGCCAGCACGGCGGGGTATTCGTCGCGCATGTAGATGAAGCAGCGTTCGGCCGCGATCACCTCGGCGGCGATCAGCATCCCCTCAAGAAACACATGCGGTTCGCGCTCAAGCCACCAGATGTCCTTGAACGTGCCCGGCTCGCCCTCGTCGCCGTTGACCGCCAGATAGCGCGGGCCTTCCTCGGCGCGCAGAAAGCTCCACTTGCGCCAGGTCGGAAACCCAGCCCCGCCCATGCCGCGCAGCCCCGAGGCCTGCACCGCCTCCTGCACCGCGTCGCGGGTGATTTCGCCCGCTCTCAGCGCCCCGAGCGTGGCGTAGCCGCCGTCGGCGATGCAGGCGTCGAGGGTCTTGTGGGCGGGGATTCGCGGCTGGGTCTCACCCGCCGCCACCGCCGCCGCCGCTTTTGCGGGCGTGGCGTGGCCGATGTGGTTGTGGCCCACCTCCAGCACCGGCGCGGCGTCGCAGCGCCCCATGCAGGGCGCGCGCAGCACCCGCACGTCCTTTGGTCCGAACCGCGCCGCCAGATCGCGCAACAGATCCTCCGCCCCGGCGAGCGCGCAGGAGATGCTGTCGCACACCCGGATGGTCAGCGCGGGCGGCGCCGCCACGCCCTCGCGCACCACGTCGAAATGCGCGTAGAACGTAGCGACCTCATGGACCTGCGCCTGCGACAGCCGCATCTCCTCGGCCAGCGCGCACAGATGCGGCGCGCTCAGGCAGCCGTGCGCGTCCTGGATCAGGTGCAGATGCTCGATCAGCAGATCGCGCCGCCGGGGCCGGTCGCCCAGCAGGCGCCGCACCTCGGCCAGCGCCGCGTCGTCGGGCTGGCGCCCTTTCGGCTGGGCGCGGCCCTTGCCCTTGCCCGATTTCCACACGCCCGGCCGGTCGTCCAGCGGAGACATTGCGCCACCTCGCTCCAGTTTCTATTCTAGACTGCGCATGTCGCGCATGGTCAGTTCGAGAAAGCGATCCCTGTGAAAAGCCTGCTCCGCGCCGCCGCGCTGCTTCCCCTTCTCACCCTCGCCGCCCCGGCCGCCGACCTTCAGCCGGGCGATGAAGAGATACCGCTCAGCGAATGGCGCGAGATGACCGAGGGTCGCACGGTCTGGTATTCGCTGAACGGCGTCCACTGGGGCAAGGAGTATTTTCACCCCGGCGGCCTGAGCGCGACCTTCGTCGGGGCCGAGGGGATGTGCGCCACCGCGCCGTGGGCCTACGCCGACGGGCTGTATTGCTTCGCCTACACCGGCATGGACTGTTTCCGCCATGTCCGCCGCGACGGCAACCTGTTCGCCCTGCCGCTGTCGGACGGCGCCGCGCAGCAGATCGAGCGCATCACCGACGGCCCGCTTTCCTGCGAGCCGCCGCTGTCGAGCTAA
>CAZOZE010000114.1:0-18624 GCA_964584215.1 uncultured Rhodobacterales bacterium | reverse complement strand
ATCGGCGCCAGCCTCGGCTTCGTCATCGCGCGCGCCTATGACGGCACGATCACGCCGCTGGCGGTCGGCTATACGCTGTGCGGCGCGGGGTGTCTGGGTCTGCTGCTGGTCACCGAGCGCGGGCGGCTGATGCGCGGCGGGGTCTAGCGCAGGCCCCAGCGCAGCAGGATCAGCGCCGAGGTCAGCGTCGCCAGCCCCAGGATCAGCGGCCGGATCGACCGCCCGTCCAGCCAGCGCATCGCCGGACGCGCCAGCGCGAAGCCCAGAGCGGCTGCGGGCGCCATCGACAGGGCGAAGGCGATGTCGTCGCGCCCGATTTGCCCGCGCCACGCCAGCGCCGCCAGCGACATGCCGACGCCAATGACGAAAAAAGCGTTCAGCGTGGCGCGGGTGCGCGCGGGCGGCGCGTGCTGGTAGAGCAGCGCCATCGGCGGCGCCCCCACCGAGGTCAGCGTGCCGGTCAGCCCCGAAATGGCGCCCGCGCCGATCAGGCTGGGCGTGGTGATCGCGACCCGCAGCCCCGACAGGCTCAGCGCCACGCCCGCCAGCACCGCCAGCGCCACCAGCACCGCCACCGCGCCCGGATCAGGCGCCAGCGCCACCACGCCCGCCGCCGCCATCGCGCCCGCCAGCCGCCCGCCGCTCGCCGGGATCAGCTCGGCCCAGGCGATGGCGCCCAGATCGCGCGGGGTGGAGAGCAGCGTGACGGTGAAACTCAGCATCAGCACGCCGCCCGGCAGCATCTGCGGCGCGATCAGCGCCACCAGCGGCGCGACCACCATGCCAAAGGCGCCGCCGGTGGCGCGCTGGGTCAGCACGCCCAGCGCCACCGCCGCCGCCGCCATCAGCCAGATCGCGGGCGAAACCCCCGCAAAGGCGAAAAACGTCGTCATTATCTTGGACTTTCCCTCGCGGCGAAGCTTGAGCGCCGTTATCGTTCCGCCACCGATCAAGCGAAAGAGGGGAACCGCGCCTTGAAACAGTTTGTCGTCGCCCTGTGCCTCGCCGCTGGCCTCGGCTCCGCCTCCGCCGCCGACGAGATCGAGGACGCCATCGCGGCGGGGCTGGAGGCGTATCGCGCGGGCGACGTGGCGGGCGCCAGGGAGGAGCTCGACTACGCCGCCACCCTGCTCGGCCAGAAAAAGGCGGCGGGGCTGGCCGCTTTCCTGCCGCCCGCGTTCGACGGCTGGACGCGCAGCGACGGCGACGCCAGCGCGGCGGGCGCGGCGCTGTTCGGCGGCGGGCTGAACGCCTCCGCTGATTACACGCGCGGGGCGGATATGGTCGAGATCCAGATCATGGCCGACAGCCCGATGGTCGCGGGCATGGGCGCCATGCTGGGCAATCCGGCGATGATGGCGACGCAGGGCGAGGTGCGCCGCGTCGGGCGGCAGCGCTATGTGGTGACGGCGGACGGCGGCGTGATGGCGCTGGTCGGCGGGCGCGCGCTGGTGCAGCTTTCCGGCTCCGCCGCGCGCGAGGACAAGATCGCCTATTTCGAGGCCATCGACTTTTCGGGGCTGGAGGCGTTCTGAGCGGCGTCCAGACAGGCCCCGACCGCCGCCGCGATCCGCGCCGCGGGCCAGTCGGGGCCGATGGGCGGGACGTGGAGAAACGCGACCAGACGCGGGCGGCGCGGCGCGCGCAGCGCCCGCCAGTAGACGGTCTCGCAGACATAGCGCCCGGCGTCGCGCGACAGCCGCGCGGGCGCGCCGGTGGCGCGGATCGCGTCGAGCGCCGCCGCCCAGGGCCACAATCCGTGCAGCGCGCCATCCCCGGCTTCGCGCCCGCCCTCATGCACGGGACGGCGCGCGACCAGCTCCAGCCGCAGACGCTGCTCGTCGGCCAGCCCGGTCAGCAGCGCGATGTCGGGCGCGGTCTCGCCCAGCGCGGCGTCGAGCGCGGCGTCGGCCTCGCGATGATCCACGGGCAGGACGCGCGCCGCCAGCGCGGGCCGCGCGGCGGAAAGCATCTGCGCCGCCGCGCCGCTGGAGTTGACCGCCCAGTGACGGAACGGCGCAAAGCCGGTCAGCAGCGCGACCGGCGTCAGCGTCACTCGGGAACCGTCACGCTGAACGCGATCGAGGAATACCACGCCGACAGGTCGTCGATGTCCTCGTCGCTGAGGCCCGCCGCGATCACGCTCATCACCGCGTGGGTGCGCTTGCCGGAGCGGAAGTTGCGCAACTGGTTCTGGAGATAGACGAAATGCTCGCCGCCGATGTTGGGCGCCTCGGGGTTGCGCGCCACGCCGTCGATGCCGTGGCAGATGCGGCACATCCCCGCCTTTTCCTTGCCCGCCGCCGGATCGCCCGCAGCGCGCGCGGGGGCTGCGGCGGACAACCCGCCAAGAACGAACGCGCAGGGGATGAGCGCGGCGCGAAACATGCGGACCATGGGTCTCTCCGGATGGGGGGCGCCGGCGCGACGCGCGCGCCGGTGCGGGATCGGCGGCTCAGGGCGCCGAATACGAGATGCGGTAGATCGCGCCGGCAAGGTCGTCGGAGACCAGCAGCGATCCGTCGCGCATCTGCGCGACCGCCACCGGGCGGCCGAGATACTCGTCGTTCTCGTCGATCCAGCCCTCGGCGAACGGCTCCATGGTCGCGGCGCCCTCATCGTCGATGAAGGTGACCATCACCCGCGCGCCGACGGGCTTGGTGCGATTCCACGAGCCATGCTGCGCCGAGAAGATCGCGTTGCGATATTTCTCGGGAAACATCTTGCCGGTGTAGAACTGCATCCCTAGGTCGGCGGCGTGCGCGACGGTCTCGACCGCCGGGAACACCACGTCGGCGGGCGGCTCGACGCCTGCATATTCGTTGGTGCGCACATGGCCGCCGCCATAGTAGGGCGCGCCGAAGTGCTGGCCCATGGCGGTCTGATGGTTCAACTCGCCCGGCGGGATGTCGTCGCCCATCCCGTCCACCTGGTTGTCGGTGAACCACAACTCGCCGGTGACGGGGTGGAAGTCATGCCCCACCGAGTTGCGGATGCCGACAGTATAGACCTCACGATCCGTTCCGTCCTGGGTCATGCGGACGATGCCGCCGATGCCCCGCTCCTTGTACATCTCCACCTTCTCGGGCGGCTGCACGTTGAACGGCTGGCCGAGCGAGACGTAGAGCTTGCCGTCCGGCCCCACGACGCAGACGCGGGCGGTGTGGTTGTAGCTCTCCTCCTCGGGCGGGATCAGGTCGCCCTGCGCCACGATCGGAACCGCCACCACGTCTTCGCCGTCATAGTAGAACTCGGCGGCGGGGAACTTGAGCAGGCGGTTGCGCTCGACGACGTAGAGCATCCCGTCGGGCGACCAGCACGGGCCGTTGGGAATGTCGAAGGTCAGCGACGGCGAGAAGTCCTTCACCTCGTCGGCGACGCGGTCCTTGTCGCGGTCGGTGACGGCCCAGATCTTGTTCTTGCGGGTGCCGACGATGGTGACAAAGCCCATCGGGCTGACCGCCATGTGCCGCGCGTCGGGCACGATGGCGTAGAGGTCGATGCTGAAGCCCGGCGGCATGGTGATGTTGTTCAGAATGTTGCGCAGCGACCCGGCGCGTTCGCCGCCCTGCTCGACGAAGGTGAATTGCGCCGCGCCGGTTTTCTGGAAGGCGCCGAGCTTGTCGAGCACCGCCTGCTGCGCCTGCGCGGCCAGCGGCGCCAGCAGCGCCGCGCCCGCCAGCAGCCATCTTTTCATCGCCATGTCCATCTCCCCTTCAATGCGTTTCCCCGCGCGACGGCCGGTTTCTCAGGCCCGGTCTCACCGTGCGAGATCAACCTTAACGAGAAAAACCGCACGCTCAAACATCTCCTCTTGCCAACTGAACCGGTTCAATGTCCTCTCTTGGCTGCAACACGAAAGGAAACGGCGTGCGTCTGGCGAGCGAGCATCTGGGGGAAGGCGGCGACGCGCCGCTGGTGATCGCGCACGGTCTGCTGGGGGCCGGGCGCAACTGGGGCGCGCTGGCCAAGCGTCTGGCGAAGCGGCGCAAAGTGATCGTCGCCGACCTGCGGGGCCACGGCGACAGCCCGTGGAGCGACGATGTCTCCTACCCCGCCATGGCCGGAGATCTGGCGGAGACCATCGGCGCCGAGGCGGGCGGACGGGCCGATGTTCTGGGCCATTCGATGGGCGGCAAGGTGGCGATGACGCTGGCGCTGGCCCAGCCTTCGCGATTACGGAAACTGATTGTCGCCGATGTGGCGCCGGTCGTCTATGACCACAGCCACGCCGACACGCTGGCGGCGATGGCGGCGCTCGACCTGTCCAGGATCACGCGCCGGGCGGACGCCGACCGGGCGCTGCGCGACAGCATCCCCAACGCCGCGCTGCGCGCCTTCGTCGCGCAGAACCTCGCCATCGAGGACGGCGCCGCGCGCTGGCGGCCCGACATCGCGGCGCTGGCCGCAGGCATGGCCGGTCTGGTCGGCTTTCCCGCGCACTTTGCGCACGACAGTTTCGCCGGACCGGCGCTGTTCCTGCGCGGCGGCGCGTCGGACTATGTCACGCCCGCCATGCACGGCGCGATCCGCGCCCGCTTTCCCGCCGCGCGGATCGAGACGCTGGAGGGCGCCGGGCATTGGCTGCACGCAGAACAGCCGGAAGCGTTCCTTGCTGCGGTGGAGGCATTTCTCGCCGGGGATCGCGCACCCTGAAGTCATTTTCCACTAGCTTGCCGCCCCGGGACACTGTTAACCATCCCTCTCGAACTGAAGGCGCGTCGGCGCGGCGGGCCGGTTCGGGAATTTGACAAAGAAAAAAGGCGCAAGCCGAATTCATCGGCACATTCACCCGGGTTCTGTTCGGATGCGGCGCGGCGGTGATCGCCGGATCCGACATCGGCGTGGTCGGCATCGCGTTCGCCTTCGGGCTGGCGCTGATCGGGGCCGCGTACGGCATCGGCCCGATCTCGGGCTGCCACATCAACCCCGCCGTCAGCCTCGCCGCGCTGATCGCGGGGCGCATGGAGATGAAGTATTTCGCCCCCCTACGTGATCGCGCAGGTGGCGGGGGGCGACCGCAGGCGCGTTCGTGCTGCTGGTCGTCATGCAGGGCAAGCTTGCGGGCTATGACGTGGCGACCTCGGGCCTGGGTCAGAACGGCTGGGGCGCGGGGTATCTGGGCGAATACGGCATGCTCTCGGCGCTGATCTTCGAGATCGTCGCGACCTTTCTGTTCGTCGTGACCATCCTCGGCGTGACGCAGCCGGGCGCGCCGTCGCACATGGCGGGCCTCGCGATCGGCCTGATGCTGGTGGTGATCCACATCGTCGGCATCAAGGTGACCGGCGTCTCGGTGAACCCGGCGCGCAGCTTCGGCCCGGCGCTGTTTGCGGGCGGTCAGGCGCTGTCGCAGCTGTGGCTGTTCATCGCCGGCCCGCTGATCGGCGGCGCGCTGGCGGGGCTGCTGTTCGCCAACGGCGCGCTCGACGCCGAACTGGACTGACGATCCGCGAAAGCGCGCGGCCCCGGAAAGCCTCTCCGGGGCCGCGCCTCGCTCAAAGCCGCTCGATGGCCAGCGCGATGCCCTGGCCGCCGCCGATGCACATGGTGATGATCGCATAGCGCCCGCCGGTGCGCTGAAGCTCATACATCGCCTTGACGGTCAGCAGCGCGCCGGTGGCGCCGATGGGGTGGCCCAGCGCGATGGCGCCGCCGTTGGGATTGACCTTCGCGGGGTCGAGCCCGAGGCCCTTGTTGACCGCGCAGGCCTGCGCGGCGAAGGCCTCGTTGGCCTCGATCAGGTCGAACTGATCGGCGGTCATGCCCAGCTTGTTCAGCAGGTTGGTCACGGCGGGGATCGGGCCGACGCCCATCCGGTCGGGCTGCACCCCGGCGTGGCCATAGCCCATGAGGCGCGCCATGGGCTTCAGCCCGGCGCGCTCGGCGGCCTTCGCGGTCGCCAGCACCACCGCCGCCGCGCCGTCGTTGATGCCCGAGGCGTTGCCGGCGGTCACCGTGCCGTCCTTGCGGAAGGCGGGGCGCAGCGCGGCCAGCGTCTCGGCGGTGGTCTTGGGCTTGACATGCTCGTCGGTGTCGAACGACACCATTTCGCGGCGCACCTTCACCTCGATAGGGGCGATCTGGCTCTTGTAATGGCCTGCGGCGATGGCGGCGGCGGCGCGGCGCTGGCTCTCCAGCGCGAAGGCGTCCTGCTCGGCGCGGCCGATCTGATGGTCGGCGGCGACATTCTCCGCCGTCACGCCCATGTGCAAGCCCTCGAACGGGTCGGACAGCGCGCCGATCATCATGTCGATCATCGCCACGTCGCCCATCCTCTGGCCCGCGCGCATGACCTGCGTGCTATGCGGGCTGCGCGACATCGATTCAGCGCCGCCCGCCACGGCGAAGTCGTTGTCGCCCAGCATCAGATGCTGCGCGGCGGAGACGATGGCCTGCGCGCCCGAGCCGCACAGCCGGTTCAGGGTCAGGCACGGCGCCTCGACCGGGATGCCGGCGTTCACCGCCGCGACGCGGCTGAGATACATGTCCTTCGGCTCGGTGTGGATCACGTTGCCGAACACCACCGTGCCGATCTGCGCGGCTTCGACGCCGCTGCGGCTGAGCGCATGGCGCACCACATGCGCCGCGCTCTCGGTCGGCGGGACGCTCGCCAGCGCGCCGCCAAAAGTGCCGATCGGCGTGCGCGCGCCGTCCAGAATCACGACATCTTCAACCATTGCTTTCTCCTCCGTTATGGTTACCGGCACTGTGTCAACTCCCGCGCGTCGCCGGAATGGCGCGCATCGTCACAACCAGATCGCGCACAGGTCGCGCACAGGTCGCGCAAGGGCTTTCGCAATCGCGCGCGGGCGTCCTAAGTTGACCGTCGCTCGCAGCCCCCACCCGGAGGATTCCGCCCCATGTCGAAATTCGGCCTCAGCCAGCCTGTCGCCCGCGTCGAGGACGCGCGTTTCCTGCGCGGCGCCGGGCGCTATGTCGAGGATATCGTCGAGACCGGCGAGGCGCGCGCGGTGTTCGTGCGCGCCACGGTGGCGCACGCCGACATCGTCTCGATCGACGCCGACGCGGCGCGCGCGGCGCCCGGCGTGCTGGCGGTGCTGACGGCGGATACGCTGGAGGGCGCGATCAACGACATGGACGCCGCCCGCATCGATAATCTCGACGGCACGAAATCGGCGAAGCCCGCCCGGCCGATCCTCGCGGCGGGCCGTGTGCGCCACGTCGGCGAGGCGGTCGCGATGGTGATCGCCGAAACGCTGGCGCAGGCGCGCGACGCGGCGGAACTGGTGGCGGTGGACTACGCCGACCTGCCGGTGGTGACTGACACGGCGGCGGCGCTGAACCCCGGCGCGCCGCAGCTTCACGCCGAGGCGCCGGGCAACCTGTGCATGGACTGGGGCATGGGCGACCGCGCCGCCACCGACGCCGCCTTCGCCGCCGCCGCGCACACCGTCTCGCTCGACCTGATCAACAACCGCGTCGTCGCCAACCCGATGGAGACCCGCGGCGCCATCGCGACATGGGACGGCGCGCGGCTGCACCTGACCTGCAACGGACAGGGGCCGTGGGGCACCCGCGACGAGGTGGCGGCCAAGCTGGGCCTGAAGACGGAGCAGGTGCGCGTCACCCATCCCGACGTCGGCGGCGGCTTCGGCATGAAGACCTTCAACTATCCCGAGTATCTGGCGGTGTCGTTCGCGGCGAAAAAGCTGGGCCGTCCGGTGAAATGGATCTCCGAGCGTTCCGAGGGCATCGCGTCGGACGTGATGGGCCGCGACCATGTGACCTGCGCCGAAGCCGCCTTCGACGCCGATCACAAGCTGCTGGCGGTGCGGTTCTCCACCATCGCGGGGCTGGGCGCCTATCTGTCGCTCTACGCGGTCTATATTCCGACGGCGATCGCGACCAAGGTGCTGACCGGGGTCTATGACGTCCAGACATTCTTCGTGAACGTGAAGGGCGCGTTCACCAACACCACCCCGGTTGACGCCTATCGCGGCGCCGGCCGCCCCGAGTCGATCTACGCCATCGAGCGGCTGATGGACTATTCGGCGCGGGTGCTGGGCGTGGATCCGCTGGCGCTGCGGCGCAAGAACTGGGTCAAGACGTTTCCCTACGTCACCTGCGTCGGCGAAACCTATGACGTGGGCGACTTCGACAAGGTGCTCGACCGCGCGGTGATCGAGGCCGATGTCGCCGGGTTCGCGGCGCGCAAGGCTGCGAGCGCCGCGCAGGGCAAGCTGCGCGGGCTGGGGCTGGCCTATTACATCGAGTCGATTCTCGGCGACCAGAACGAGACCACCCGCATCGAGTTCACCGACGACGGCGGGATCGACCTCTATGTGGGCACCCAGTCCAACGGACAGGGCCATGAGACGGTGTTCGCGCAGTTCCTGCATGGCCGGCTCGGCGTGCCGTTCGACAAGATCCGGCTGGTGCAGGGCGACACCGACCGTATCGCCAAGGGCGGCGGCACCGGCGGATCGCGCTCGGTCACCATGCAGGGCTCGTCGATCTGGGGCGCGGCGGATGCGTGGGTCGAGCGGATCAAGCCGTTCGCGGGCGACGAGATGGAAGTCGGCCCCGGCGACATCGAGTTCGCCGACGGCGTGTTCCGCGTGGCGGGCACCGACAAGGCGCTGGGGGTGATGGAGGTGGTCGCCCGCGCCCGCGCCAAGGGCAGGCAGGACCTGCTGGCCGAGGAGCGCGAGACGGTGGTGCCGGGCCGCTCCTATCCCAACGGCGCGCATTTCGCCGAGGTCGAGGTCGATCCCGAGACCGGCGTCGTCGCGGTGGTGAAATACACCGTCGTCGATGATTTCGGCGTGCTGATGAACCCCAACCTCGCGCGCGGCCAGGTGCACGGCGGCGTGGTGCAGGGCATCGGCCAGGCGCTCACCGAGCATGTGGTGTGGGACGAGAACGGCCAGCTGGTCTCGGCCAGCTTCATGGACTACGCCATGCCGCGCGCCGACGACGCGCCGATGATGGACTTTCACCACGAGGGCACGCCCTCCACCGCCAACCCCATCGGGATGAAGGGTTGCGGCGAGGCGGGCACCGTGGGCGCGCTGGCCGCCGTCACCAACGCCGCGCTCGACGCGGTGTGGGATGCGGGCGTGCGCCATGTGGACATGCCGATGACGCCGCTGCGCATGTGGGGCTGGCTGCAGGGCGCGGACCGGGCGGTGGCGGCGGAATAGCCGCCGCGACGCCGGGGGGCGGCGGCGGAACAGGCGCCGCAACGCCGGGGGGCGGCGGCGCGATCAGGCGCGCCGCATTGCGCGGCGCGCGCGCCGGGGATAACACGCGATCATGACCGACGCCGCCCTCTCCCTCCCCGCCCATGACGACGCCGCCGCGCGTCGCAACGTCGCCGTTCTGGTGTTTGCGCAGGCGGTGCTCGGCGCCCAGTTGCCGATCCTGTTCATCCTCGGCGGGCTGGCGGGGCAGACGCTGGCCGACGACAAGGCGCTGGCGACGCTGCCGATCTCGATGATCGTGCTGGTCTCGATGTTCGCGGCGCCGACGCTGTCGATGATCATGGGCCGGTTCGGGCGGCGGCCCGGGTTTCTGATCGGCGCGCTCTGCGGCGCCATCGGCGGGACACTCGGCGCGGTCGCGCTGTTGCAGGGGTCGTTCGCGCTGCTGGTGATCGGCGCGGGGTTCAACGGCGTCTATATGGCGGCGCAGGGCTTTTACCGCTTCGCCGCCGCCGACAGCGCCTCGCCCGCGTTCCGGCCCAAGGCGATCAGCCTGGTGATGGCGGGGGGCCTGGCCGCGGCGCTGATCGGCCCGCAACTGGCGGTGGCGACGCGCGACTGGCTGGCCCCGGCGCCGTTTGCCGGCGCCTATGCGGCGCTGGCGGCGCTCAACGTCGTCGGCGCGCTGGCGTTCTTCTTTCTCGACGCGCCGCGCCCCAAGCCGCGCGAAAAGGGCGCGCCCTCGGGGCGGCCGCTCATGGAGATCGTGCGCCAGCCGCGCGTCGCGGTGGCGATGATCTGCGCCATGGTGTCCTACGCGCTGATGAACATGGTGATGACCTCGACGCCGCTGGCCATCGTCGCCTGCGGCTATGACCCCGACCATGCGGCGGGCGTGGTGCAGGCCCATGTGCTGGCGATGTTCGCGCCGTCGTTCTTCACCGGCCACCTGATCGCACGATTCGGCGCCGAGAAGGTGATCGCCGTCGGCCTCGTGCTGCTGGCGGGCTGCGCGTTCGTGGCGCTGAGCGGCGTGGCGCTGGAGCAGTTCTATGGCGCGCTGATCCTGCTGGGCCTTGGCTGGAATTTCGGCTTTATCGGCGCAACCGCGATGCTGACGGCGGCGCACGCGCCGGAGGAGCGCGGCAAGGTGCAGGGCCTGAACGACTTTCTGGTGTTCGGTCTGGTGACGGTGGCCAGCTTCAGCTCCGGCGCGCTGATGGACTCCATCGGCTGGGAGGCGGTGAACCTCGCCATGGCGCCGTTCCTGGCGCTGGCGGGCGCGGCGCTGATCTGGCTGGCGCTGCACGCGCGCGGACGCGCTGCCTGAGACGCGCGGCCTGACACGCGGCTACTGCCCCAGCGCGTCGCCCGCGCTGACCCGCCCGACATTGGAGAACAGCTGTTGCAGCACCGTCAGCTCCCGCCCGTAGGTGGGCGTGGTGGCGGTGACCAGATCGACCACCTTGCCGTCCTCCAGACCATAGCGGTTGACCTGCGTCACCAGACCGGCATCGTCGAAATGGACCACGGCGACGGTGCGATCCACCACTTTAGGCTGATAGAAGGCGAATTTCTCGGTGCGGCTGGCGACGTAATACCACGTCTCGCTGTCGAACGCGCCGGTGGACGACGGCCGCCCCAGCTTGCGCAGCACCGAGCCGCGGGTGTCCACCCCGGCCTGCAGCGCGTCGAGCTCGGCGATCTGCGGCGCAAACCCGTGGTTGACGTAGGTCGGCGCGCAGCCGCCGGCGCCAAGCGCGGCGCACAGGACCAGAGCGCGAACGGGGATGGACATCTTGTGGTCTCTTCTTCAGCGTCTCTCCGGTTTCCCTAGCCTGCGGATGATGTAAGTTCAACTACGCGGCGCCGGGCGCCGCCATCGCCGGAGATCCGCCATGTCCAAGCACCTCACGCCCGAATTCTCGCGCAGCGTCGCGGTGGCGCGGCTCGACAGCGGCGCTTCGATGAAGGGCGTCGCCGCGCCACAGGAATGCGCCGCGCTGGCGGCGCGCTATGGCGCGCCTGCGGTGCGCGCGCTCAGCTACACCGCGAAGGCGGCGCCCTGGGGGCCGGGCGGCTGGCGCATCCATGGCGCGGTGACGGCGGCGCTGACGCAGGTTTGCGTGGTGACGCTGGAACCGGTGGACACGTCCTTCACCGAGCCGTTCGAGCGGTTTTTCGCCCCGCCCGCGCGGCTGGCCGAGGCGGCGGACCTGATCGACCCCGACGGCGAGGAGGAGGTCGCGCCGCTGGGCGAGACCATCGACATCGGCGAGATCGCGGCGGAGGCGGCGGCGCTGGCCATCGACCCCTACCCGCGCAAGCCCGAGGCCGCGTTCGGCGGCGTGCTGAAGGGGCCGCCGGGCGCCGAGCCGCTGACCGACGAGGCCGCGCGTCCGTTCGCGGGGCTGGCGACGCTGAAGGCGCGCAAGGCGGATCACTGAGGGCGGCGCCCCGGACGGCGGCGCTCGCCCCCGGTTGGCGCGATCCGCCAGCGATCCTGTCCGCGCGCAGACTGTGTGCGGGACGCGCCCGCACCCTGCCGGCGCCGATGGTCCCCATCCGGGGCGGCGCAGGCTCTTGCAGGGCGCGGCGTTCGGCGTTATGTCCCGCGCTCGCATCGAGAACGCGCGACCAACGCCCGCCGGGCGCTGCTCCGCCGCCGGCTCTCGCAGATGGATTTCCGCGCCACGCCGCGCCGGACGGAGGTTGAGACTGATGGCTGTTCCGCAGAACCGCAAGACCAGCGCCAAGCGCGACATGCGCCGCGCGCACGATGCGCTGGTCGCCGCGAACCCCAACGAGTGCCCGAACTGCGGCGAACTCAAGCGCCCGCATCATGTCTGCGGCGCCTGCGGCTGGTATGACGGCCGCGAAGTCGCCGCCAGACCCGCCGACGTCGATCTGGACAGCGACGCCGCCTGATTTTACGCGCGGCGCCGCAACCTGCGCCGCGTTCTCAAGCCCGTGCGATGAGGCCCATGCCGACCAACGCCGCCCCCGTCATATCCATTGACGCCATGGGCGGCGACCGGGGGGCCGCGACGGTGATCGCCGGGCTGGTCAAGGCGCTGCGCAAGGCGCCGGACTTGCATTTTCTGATCCACGGTCCGAAGACGACGCTGGCGCCGCTTCTGGCGCGCCGCGCCGCGCTGGCCGCCTGTTGCGAGATCGTGGACTGCCCGCGCGTGGTGGGGATGGCGGACAAGCCCGCCGCCGCGATGCGCGCCGCCGACGGCACCAGCATGTGGTCGGCGCTGGAGTCGGTGGCGACCGGCGCGGCGGGCGCCGCGGTCTCGTGCGGCAACACCGGCGCGCTGATGGCGATGGCGATGCTGCGGCTGCGCAAGGCGCCGGGGGTGGACCGCCCGGCGATCGCGGTGTTCTGGCCGTCGCGCGCGCCGGCCGGGTTCAACATCGTGCTCGACGTCGGCGCCGATCTGCGCGCCGACGCGCATGTGCTGGCGCAATATGCGGCGATGGGCGCGGAATACGCCCGCGTCGGGCTGGACCTCGCGGCGCCGCGCGTCGGCCTGCTGAACGTCGGCGCCGAGGAGACCAAGGGCAACCACGAGATGCGCGCGGCGCGCGACGTGGTGGCGGCCTCCGCCGCGCGCGGCGACTATGACTTCCGCGGCTTTGTCGAGGGGGGCGATCTGTGCGGCGACAAGGCCGACGTGATCGTGACCGACGGCTTCACCGGCAACATCGCGCTGAAATCCGCCGAGGGCGCCGCCGCCTTCATCGGCGAGGAGATGCGCCGCTCTTTCAACGTCGGATTGTTCTCGCGGCTGGCGGGGCTGATGGCGCTGGGGGTGCTCGGCAGGCTCAAGCGCCGCATCGACCCGCGCCGGGTGAACGGCGGGGTGTTTCTGGGGCTTGGCGGCGCGGTGGTGAAAAGCCATGGTGGGTCGGATGCGACCGGCGTCGCCGCCGCCGTGGCGCTGGCGGCGCGCATGGGCCGCACCGGCTTCACCGACCGGGTGGCGGCGCGCGTCGCCGCGCTGACGGCGCCCGGCGAAGCGGCGGAGAAAAGAGGGGAAGAAGCCCGATGAGCCTGTTTCGCGCCGTGCCGCTGGGCTGTGGCCACTACCTGCCGGACCGCGTGATGGAGAACGCGGAATTCGCCGGGCGGCTCGACACTTCCGACGAATGGATCTGCGCGCGCACCGGCATCCGCCGCCGACACATCGCCGCCGAGGGCGAGATGACCTCAGACCTGGCCATCGCGGCGGCGAAGCGGGCGCTGGCGCACGCCGGGATGAAGGGAACCGAGGTGGACGCGGTGATCGTGGCCACCGCCACGCCCGACCAGACCTTTCCCTCCACCGCGACCCGCGTGCAGCACGCCATCGGCATGAAAACCGGCTTCGCCTTCGACATTCAGGCGGTGTGCGCGGGGTTCATCTTCGGGCTGGCCAACGCCGACGCGCTGATCCGCGCGGCGCAGGCGCGCACGGTGATGGTGATCGGCGCCGAGACCTTCTCGCGCATTCTCGACTGGGAGGATCGCAGCACATGCGTGCTGTTCGGCGACGGCGCGGGCGCTGTGCTGGTGGGGGCGCAGAGCACCTCCGGCACGGCGGACGATCGCGGCGTGCTCGCCACCTGCCTGCATTCCGACGGCGCGCATAACGAGATCCTCTATGTCGATGGCGGCCCGTCCTCCACCGGGGCCGCCGGCAAGCTGCGGATGCAGGGGCGCGAGGTGTTCAAGCACGCGGTCGCCAAGCTGGCCGACGTGTCGCACGAGGTGTTGGCCAAGGCGGGCGTGGTGGCCGACGACATCGACTGGGTGGTGCCGCATCAGGCCAATATCCGCATCATCGAGGCGACCGCGAAAAAGGCGGGCGTGCCGATGGAGAAGGTGATCCTGACGCTTCAGGACCACGGCAACACCTCCGCCGCGTCGATTCCGCTGGCGCTGTCCACCGCTGTCGGCGACGGCCGCATCCGGCCGGGCGATCTGCTGCTGATGGAGGCGATCGGCGGCGGGCTGGTCTGGGGCGCCGCGCTGCTGCGCTGGTGAATCGGGCGCAACCTTAAGTTATCCACCGCAACCCATTGATATTGACATCGTTTCGCGCAGTCCTCACACTATGGTCAAACAGCGGTGGCGGGGGAGGAACGGGATGTCGGGCAAGACGCTGACGCGCTCGGATTTGTCGGAGGCGGTGTATCGCGAGGTCGGCCTGTCGCGCAACGAGAGCGCGGAACTGGTCGAGAGCATCCTGCGCCACGTCTCCGGCGCGCTGGTCGCGGGCGAGACGGTGAAAATCTCCTCGTTCGGCACCTTCAGCACCCGCGACAAGGGGCAGCGAATCGGGCGCAACCCCAAGACCGGCGAGGAGGTGCCGATCGAGCCGCGCCGGGTGCTGGTGTTCCGCCCCTCCCACATCCTCAAGGATCGCATCAACGCGGGCGCCCGGTGATGGCGGCGCACCCTGCATCCGCCGCGACGCGCGATCCCGGCGAAGCTGCGGCGGAGACGCGCGAAAAAGCGCCCGGCGCGTTCCGCACCATTTCGGAAGTGGCCGAGGATCTCGACATTCCCGCCCATGTGCTGCGGTTTTGGGAGAGCAAGTTCGCGCAACTCAGCCCGATGAAACGCGGCGGCGGGCGGCGCTATTACCGCCCCGCCGACGTCGCCCTGCTGCGCGGGATACGCGCAATGCTCTATGACGAGGGGCTGACCATCAAGGGCCTGCAAAAGGTGTTCCGCGAGCGCGGCCCGCGCCATGTGGTGGCGGTGGGCGAAGGGGCCGAGGTGGCGGCGGCGGTGGACGACGACGCGCCCCCGCCGGTCGCCGCCGCGCCTGCGCCGCCGGCGGCGCCGTCCGCCGCAGCGGGCGCGCCGGACCGCGCCCGGCTGCGCGCGGTGATCGCCGCGCTGGAGCAGCTGCGCGACAGGCTGCGCGCCTAGTCGGATGGCTTGCGCCGGGCGGCGCAGGCTGTATAACCGCGCCACGTCCGGGCCATAGCGCAGTCTGGTAGCGCGTCCGTCTGGGGGACGGAAGGTCGTGAGTTCGAATCTCGCTGGCCCGACCATCGCAGAGACGCCAGCGCCCCGGCGCTGGCGTTTTCGCACTTCGGAGGCGCGATGACCGACCTGCGCTCGGGCGTCCTGCCCTCCCAGCACCTGCGCGCGCTGATCGCCCAGGGGCGGATCGCGGCGCGCGATTCTTCTCACGGCTCATGCCCTTTCGACGCCGATCAGGTGCAGCCCGCCAGCCTTGATCTGCGGCTGGGGCGGCGCGCGTGGCGGGTGCGGGCGAGCTTTCTGGCCGGCGCGACGCGCACGGTCGCCGAGCGGCTGGCGGACTTCGCCATGCACGAGATCGACCTGGGGCCCCAGGGCGGCCCCGGCGCGGCGCTGGAGACCGGCTGCGTCTATGTGGTCGAGCTGATGGAGCGGCTGGCGCTGCCGCCGGACGTGTCGGGCGCCGCCAACGCCAAAAGCTCCACCGGCAGGCTCGATCTGTTCACCCGCGTGATCGCCGACAACGGCGTGGCGTTCGACCGGGTTCCGGCGGGCTACGAAGGCCCGCTCTACGCCGAGATCAGCCCGCGCACCTTCAGCGTGCTGGCGCGCGCCGGGGCGCGGCTGGCGCAACTGCGGCTGCGGCGCGGCGAGCCGGGTTTCTCGGACCGCGACCTCGGCGCGCTGCACCGCGCGGCGCATCTGGTGGACGGCGAGGCGGTGATCGACGGCGGCCTGGCGTTCAGCGTCGATCTGGCGCCGCGCGCCGGGCGCCCGGTCGGCTGGCGCGCGCGCCGCCACAGCGGGCTGATCGACCTCGACCGGCTGAATTACTATGACCCGGCGGAGTTCTGGGACGCGGTGAACCCCCGGCGCGGCGGCGGGATCATCCTTGACCCCGGCGCGTTCTACATCCTCGTCAGCCGCGAAAGCGTGCACATCCCCCCCGACTGCGCGGCGGAGATGGCGCCCTACATGGCGGTGGCGGGCGAATTCCGCGTGCATTACGCAGGCTTCTTCGACCCCGGCTTCGGCCACGGCGCAGCAGGCGGCGCAGGCTCGCGCGCGGTGCTGGAGGTGCGCTGCTTCGAGGCGCCGTTCGCACTGGAGCACGGTCAGGTGGTGGGTCGGCTGGTCTATGAGCCGATGCTGGAGACGCCCGACATCCTGTATGGCCAGGGCATCGGCTCAACCTATCAGGCGCAGGGGCTGCGGCTGTCCAAGCATTTCAGGGCGTGAGCGACGGCGGCGCGGCCGCGAACCGGCGCCGCCTGAAAACGCGGCGCGGCCGTCGTGACAATGCCCCGGTTCAGCCCGCCGGCGGCCAGCCCTCGCCGCGCATCTCGGTCAGCCGCGACGCGGTGCGGGCGAACTCGAACGCGCCGTCACCGGCAGGGTAGAGGTGGTCCGGCTCCGCCGCCGCCGAGCAGACCAGCGCCACCCTGCCCTCATAAAGCGCATCAATCAGCGTCACAAACCGCATGGCTTCATTGGCGTTCTGGCGAGAGAGCTTTGGAATGCGGTCGATCACCAGCGTGCGCACCGCGCCTGCGATGGCGAGATAGTCGGCGGCGCCGAGCGGGCGGGCGCAGAGCGCGTCGAACGACGCGCGCGCCGCGCCGCCCGCGCTTTGCGGCAGGTTGATCACCCGGCCCTGCACGGTCAGCGACAAGGGCGCGGGCGGCGCGCCTTCGGTCAGCGCCGCCCATACCGCGTCCATCGCCGCGTCGGCCTCCTGCCCCAGCGGCGTCAGATAGACCGGCCTGCCCGCCATGCGCCGCTGACGGTGATCGGTGGCGCCCTCCAGCGCGTGGATGTCGAGCCGTTGTTTCAGGAGCGCGATGAACGGCAGGAAAAGCTGGCGGTTCAGACCGTCCTTGTAGAGGTCGTCGGGCGGGCGGTTCGAGGTGGCGACCACCACCATGCCGCGCGCGAACATGCCCTGAAACAGCCGCCCCAGCAGCATTGCGTCGGTGATGTCGGTGACCTGCACTTCGTCGAAGCACAACAGCGTCGCGCCCTCCGCGATCTCGTCCACCACCGGCGGGATCGGATCGTCCACCCCCGCCATGCGCGCGGCGTGGATGCCTGCGTGCACCTCCTGCATGAAGGCGTGGAAGTGGACGCGGCGCCTCGCCCGGACCGGCGCGCGCTCGAAGAACAGGTCCATCAGCATCGACTTGCCGCGCCCGACGCCGCCGAACAGGTAAAGCCCGGTCAGCGGCGCGTCGGGCTTGGCCGCCTTGCGCCCGAAGCCGAGGATGCCGCGCGCAACCTTGCGCGGGCGCGACGGCGCATAGCCCACAAGGCGCTGGTGCAACAGCTGAAGTTTCTCCACCGCCATCTGCTGAGCGGGGTCGGCGATCAGCGCGCCTTGCGCCACAAGCGCGCGGTATCGGGGCATCGGGCCGTCGGTCATGGGCCTCTCCGTCTGTGTCGGCGGGTCGTATACCCCACAATGCTGCGTTGCGGCAGGGGGCGCGCGGCGCCGCCCCCTTTGACACGGGCGGCGGCGCGGTATATCCGACGCGCTGATCCCGGAGGCTCGCCCGCTTCCGGTCCCCGCTTCGGGGATCGCCGTCGGCCAGCGCGTTGCGCCCGCCGACGCCAGACCGCTTTGGAGGACGGCGCATGTTCGAGAGCCTGTCAGAGCGCCTTTCCGGCGTCTTCGACAAGCTGACCCGCCAGGGCGCGCTGTCGGAGGCCGACGTCTCCGGCGCGCTGCGCGAGGTGCGGCTGGCGCTGCTCGACGCCGACGTGGCGCTGCCGGTGGCGCGCGACTTCATCGAGGCGGTGCGCGCAAAGGCGACCGGCGCGGCGGTGCTGAAGTCGGTGACGCCGGGCCAGCAGGTCGTCAAGATCGTCCATGACGAGCTGGTGCGCACGCTCTCGGGCGACGCGGCCGACGCCGGGCTGAAGATCGACAGCCCCCCCGCCGCGATCCTGATGGTCGGCCTGCAAGGTTCGGGCAAGACCACCACCACCGCCAAGCTGGCCAAGCGGCTGCATGAGCGCGACGGCAAGCGGGTGCTGATGGCCTCGCTCGACACCAGCCGCCCCGCCGCCATGGAGCAGCTGGCGGTGCTGGGCGTGCAGATCGGCGTCGATACGCTGCCGATCGTCAAGGGCCAGGACGCGGTGGCGATCGCAAAGCGCGCCAGGCAGCAGGCGAGTTTTGGCGGCTACGACGTGCTGATGCTCGACACCGCCGGCCGTCTGCACGTCGATGACGCGCTGATGGCCGAGGTCGAAGCGGTGCGCGACGCCACCAAGCCGCACGAGACGCTGCTGGTGGTGGACAGCCTCACCGGGCAGGACGCGGTGAACGTCGCGGAGAATTTCCACGGCCGCGTCGGCGTGACCGGCGTGGTGCTGACCCGCATGGACGGCGACGGACGCGGCGGCGCCGCGCTGTCGATGCGCGCCGTCACCGGACGGCCGATCAAGTTCATCGGCACCGGCGAGAAGATGGAC
>CAZOZE010000113.1:0-19641 GCA_964584215.1 uncultured Rhodobacterales bacterium | reverse complement strand
GAGCTGTTCAGCTACATGTCGCGCGACGAGGCCCGCCACGCCGGCTTCATCAACGACGCGCTGAAAGAGGCCAACATCGGCGTGAACCTCGGGTTTCTGACCAAGGCGAAGAAATACACCTATTTCAAGCCGAAGTTCATCTACTACGCGACCTATCTGAGCGAGAAGATCGGCTACGCCCGCTACATCACCATCTATCGCCACCTGGAAAAGCACCCCGAGCAGCGGTTTCACCCGATCTTCAAGTGGTTCCGCGAGTGGTGCAACGACGAGTTCCGCCATGGCGAGGCGTTCAGCCTGCTGATGCGCGCCAATCCGCACCTGTTGTCGGGCCTCAACAAGCTGTGGATCCGCTTCTTCGTGCTGGCGGTGTTCGCCACCATGCATGTGCGCGACATGGCGCGGCCCGAATTCCACAAGGCGCTGGGCGTGGACATCGAGGAATACGACCGGCAGGTGTTCCGCACCACCACCGAAATCAGCAAACAGTGCTTTCCGGTGCAGCTTGACATCGACAACCCGGCGTTCTGGGACGGCCTGCGCGCGCTCAACCGCGTCAACGTGGCGATGGGCGAGGCGGCGCGGCAGGGCCTGTGGGGCAGGGTGCGCAAGGCGGGCCTGACGCTGCGCGCGGGCGCGATCTTCGCCCGGCTCTACCTGATGCCGGTGAAAAAGACCGCGCTGCCCGCGTCCTCGCGCCTGCAGCCGGTGTGGTGACGGCGTGACTTCGATCTGGATCCCGGCGCTGGTGGCGCTGTTTCTATGGTGGTTCGGCACCGGGATCGTGCTGCTGATCGGCCGCGCGCCGCGCGCGACCGCGCTGGGGCTCGGGACGCTTGCGCTGCTGGTCGCGGTGCTGGCGGTGGGCCTGACGGCGGCGCGGACCGATTTCACCGCCGCCTGCGTCGCCTTCACCGCCGCTATCGTGGTCTGGGGTTGGCACGAGCTGACGTTTCTGACCGGCCTTCTGACCGGACCGCGCCGCGCGCCCTGTCCGCCGGGGGCGCGGGGCTGGCGGCGATTCCGGCTGGCGACGGCGACGCTGATTCATCACGAGCTGGCCCTGGCCGCCACCGCCGCCGCCTTCGGCCTGTGGCTTTGGGACGCGGCGAATCCGGTTGCGCTGTGGACCTTTCTTGCGCTCTGGGTGCTGCGGCTGTCGGTCAAGTTCAATATCTTTCTCGGTGCGCCCAATGTCGCAGTGGAGTTTCTGCCTGATGACCTCGGCTATCTGGCGAGCTACTTCTCGCGCAAGCCGATGAACCTGCTGTTCCCTTTCTCGGTGACGGCGGGGACCGTGGCGGCGGGCGGCATGCTGCTGCACGCGGCGACGGTGGCCGCAACGCCGTTCGACGCGGTGGCGCTGACGCTGGTGGGGATGCTGATCGCGCTGGGGACGCTGGAGCACTGGTTCCTGGTGCTGTCGGTCAGCGAAGCGTCATTGTGGCGCTGGTATATCGATGCGCGCGACCGAAAGCGCGCCAACCGCGCCCTCAGGGCGCCCGACTTGTCGCCGCTGAGCGCGCCGACGCTGCTGAGGAGATGACGATGGACTACAAGGGGTTCTTCCGCGACGCGCTCGACAAGTTGCGCAACGACGGCAACTATCGCGTGTTCGCCAACCTCGAACGCCATCGCGGCGCGTTCCCAAGCGCCACGCGGCGCGCCGGCGGGGCCGACGGCAAGGTGACGGTCTGGTGCTCCAACGACTATCTCGGCATGGGGCAGCACCCCGACGTGCTGGCGGCGATGCACGACGCCATCGACCGCTGCGGCGCCGGGTCGGGCGGCACGCGCAACATCTCCGGCACCACCCACGACCATGTCCGGCTGGAGGCGGAGCTCGCCGATCTGCACGGCAAGGAGGCGGCGCTGCTGTTCACCTCCGGCTATGTCTCGAACTGGGCCGGTCTCGGCACGCTGGGCGCGAAGATCCCCGGCCTGGTGATCGTGTCTGACGCGCTGAACCACGCCTCGATGATCGAGGGGATGCGCCACAGCCGCGCCGACCGCATGGTGTGGAAGCACAACAGCCCCGAAGATCTCGACGCCAAGCTGTCACAGATCGCGCCGGGCATCCCCAAGCTGGTCGCTTTCGAGAGCGTCTATTCGATGGACGGCGACATCGCGCCGATCGCCGAGATCCTCGACGTGGCGGAAAAGCACAACGCCATGACCTACATCGACGAGGTGCACGCGGTCGGCATGTATGGCCCGCGCGGCGGCGGCGTGGCCGAGCGCGAGGGGCTGATGCACCGCATCGACTTCATCGAGGGCACGCTGGGCAAGGCGTTCGGGGTGATGGGCGGCTATATCTCCGGCTCCGCCGACGCCATCGACTTTATCCGCAGCTTCGCCTCGGGCTTCATCTTCACCACCTCGCTGCCGCCGCATGTGGCGGCTGGCGCGCGGGCGTCGATCGCGCATCTCAAGCAGTCCGACGCCGAGCGGATGGGCCAGCGCGCGGCGGTGGCCAAGGTGCGCGCGCGGCTGGACCACTACGGCATCCCGCACCAGCCCAACCCCAGCCACATCATCCCGGTGATGGTGGGCGACGCGAAAAAGTGCAAGTGGATCAGCGATATCCTGCTTGACAACTATGGCGTCTACATCCAGCCGATCAACTATCCCACCGTGCCCAAGGGCACCGAGCGGCTGCGGATCACGCCTTGCCCGCTGCATACCGACGCGGACATCGACCATCTGACCCGGGCGCTCAACGACCTGTGGTCGCAATGCGCGCTCAGCCGTCAGGTGGCCTGAGCGGGGAGGCGGAAGGCAAGGTCGCAAGCCTGTCGCTGTTCCGCTTTCCGACGCTCTACGACAAGCACTGGGCGCTGTGGCAGATGCTGCTGTCGCGCCCGAAGCTGAAACGCCTGCCCGGCGTCAGTTTCATGCGCATGGTCGGCCACGGGTCGCGCGAGGGCTTCTATCCCTGGCCGAACTTCGGCGTCTATGGCGTGTTGGCGGGCTGGCCATCGCTGGCGCACGCGCAGGCGCAGGTGCATGAAGCGCCGGTGTTCCGGGCCTACCGCGCCCACGCCTGCGAATCGGTGACATTCTACCTGCGGCCCACCCGGTCGCGGGGCCTTTGGGGCGGCAAGGCGCCGTTCGCAGTGGGCGCGCCCGAACCGCCGGAGGCGCCGCTGGCGGTGCTGACCCGCGCCGCGATCCGCCCGCGCCATCTGCTGGCGTTCTGGCGGCGGACCCCGGCGATCCGCGCCACCATCCCGCCCGGCGGCGGCCTGCGCTTTCAGGCGGGGCTTGGCGAGGCGCCGTGGTTCAACCAGATCACCTTCACGATCTGGACCGACCGCGCCGCGCTGCGCGCCTTCGCGCATGACCCCGCAGGCCCGCACGGCGCGGCGGCGGAGGCGGCGCGGCGCAACGGCTGGTTCCGTGAAGAGCTGTTCGCGCGCTTCGCCGTCGAGGCCTGCGAGGGCCGCTGGAACGGCGCGCCGCCGCTGAAGCAGGGCGCGCTCGGCGCGGCGGCATGAAAAAAGGGACGCGCCCATGATCACCATCCCGGCCATCGCCGCAGACGGCGCGCTCTATGAGGTCGAGAAAATGGCCGCGCACCGCGCCGGGTTGCTGCATCTGGCGATCTCGGTGTTCGTGTTCGACGGCGACGCGCTGCTGATCCAGCGGCGCGCGCTGGCCAAGTATCATTGCGGCGGGCTGTGGGCGAACACCTGCTGCTCGCACCCGCACTGGGGCGAGGCGCCCGCTGCGGCGGCGGCGCGGCGGTTGCGCGAGGAACTGGGCTTCTCGGCGCCGCTCACGCCGATCGGGGTTTCGGAATACCGCGCCGACGTGGGCGGCGGGCTGACCGAACATGAACGGGTGCACCTGTTTCGCGGCGCGGCCGACGCAGCGACGCTGCTGCCGGACCCCGATCCGGCGGAGGTGGCCGAGACCCGCTGGGTGACGGCGGCGGCGCTGGAGGCGGAGGTCGCGGCGAACCCGGCGGCGTTCACGCCCTGGTTTCGCATCTACCTGGCGCGCTGGCCCGGTTTCAGCTTTGGCGCCGCCGCCTGAGCGCCGACCGCGCGCAGCGCCAGCGCGGCGTAGATGTCGCCGATCTCGTCCGGCGTCAGCCGCCCGCCGGGCTTGCGCCAGGTGGTGACGCCGGTGAGCATCGCGATCAGCGCCATGGCGGTCACGGCGGCGTCGGCGATGGCGAACTGGCCGGTCTCGGCGCCACGCGCTAGGATGGCGCGCAACTCCGCCTCATACGCCTTGCGCAAGGCGACGATCTCGGCGGCGTTCTCCGGCGTCAGCGAGCGCAGCTCCATGTAGTTGATGAACACCTCGTCGCGGCGGTCGATGTGATAGCGCACATGGAACCGCGCAAAGGCGTCGAGTTCGGTCAGCGGATCGGCGTCCACCGGCCGCGCCAGCCCCCAGGCGTCGATCAGGCGGCGCATGTGCGCGCGCATCATCGAGACCAGCAGATCCTGCTTGGTGGGGAAATAGCGGTAGAGCGCGCCCGCCTGCACGCCGACCGCCTCCGCCAGCCTGCGCATCGACACGCCCTCGAAGCCGTGGCGCGCGATCAGCGCCACCGCCGCCCGCCGGATCGCCGCTTCGGTGCGCGCGCCCTCCGAGCCGATCGTTCTGGCCATCGCGTCCCCTCCCGCCGCACCGTAGAAAGATCGTCGGCGCGCGCCAAGCGTCAGGCGCGCTCACAAGAGGCGCGCATCGCGGCGCAATCTGTGCGAGTATCACTCACGCGCGCGTCATCGCCGCAGGCGCCATCGGGGGGAGCGCATGAGCAATATCGCCGGCAAGGCCTATGCGATGAACGTGCTGACGCCCTCGCCGCCGGGGCGCACCTGGATCAACCGCCTGCTGTTCATGGTGTCGCGCGGCCTGCCGCAGACGCTGGGCGGGCTGCTTGGCCTGTCGCTGATCCATTTCGCGCGCTGGGTGATCATCCGCCGCGATCAGTGGCCCGATCTGGGGCAGGGGCCGCAGACCCTGAAATACGACTACATGCTGTTCTGCTCCAATTTCAACGGCACCTGGGACCAGTATATCGACGCATTTTCCGATGGTATTCCCAACGGTCTCAATCTTTTCTGGTATTCCGCTTTCGGTTACCCCAAGTCGATCCCGGTGACGGCGTTCAAGAATTACATCGTTCATAATCAGATTGACACGAATTACTATTACAACGCGACGCCCGGTGCAGCGCAGCGCGACGTCAAGGCGGCGCTGCGGGTGCGCGCGGCGGTGCTCGACCTCGCCCGGCGCCATGGCGCCGAGACGCCGGAGCAGTTCGCGAAAACCTGGGCTGCGGCGTTCGCCCGGCTGCAGGGGGACATGGGCGACCCCGGCTATGGCCCGGTGGCGAGCCTCTCGACCGAGGCGGCGGACCTCAACCGCGCCCCGTTCGTGAAGGCCGGCGCGGCGCTGCGGAGGGCGTGAGATGGCGAATTTCGACGCCGGAAGCTATTTCCTCACCACGCTCGCGCCGATCCGGCCCGGCGCGACGCAGGACATCGACGGCTCGACCGTCTCGTTCCGGCAGCGCCTCGCGACCACGCTGGCGACCCTGCCGACCGCGCTGCAATCGCCCGCCACCGAGCGGACCGGCGTGCAAAGCCCGTTCGCGCAAAGCCAGCGGACGCACCTGTGCCGCTTCGCGATCATCGACGACGCGATCTACAACGGCAGGCCGCCGCGCAACCCGGTGCTGACCTCGCTGTTCGGTCCCGATCCGATCGTCGCGGATCGGCCCGACCGGCTGAACGCCGCCTATCTGATGTTCACCGCCGAGATCGACGCGGTGACCGAGGACGGCGCCGCCCTGCCCGCGACGCTGAGCCAGGCGGAGCAGGACGCGGTGCGCGACGCCTGGGCGCGCGACATCTGGGCGAAGATGCCGGGGACGGTGGCGGCGATCTGGGGAAACTGTTTGGGGTTTCAGTCCGTTGACGGCCCGGACAGCTTCGCGCGTTATCTCGCGCGCTGTCAGGTCGAAACCACGATGCCGTTTCACGACTACTGGATCGCGCCGCCCGACCTGCCGCGCTTGCCGGTGAAGCTGATTGCGGCGGTCGCGCTGGCGCCGCTGGCGGCGCTGGCGCTGTCGCTCGCGGGCTGGGCGGCGGGGGCGCAGAAGGTTCCGCTGCTGGGGCTGGCGGTCGACTGGGCGCCCTGGCCGACGGCGGGCTGGGCGGCGCTGGCGAGCGCCGCGGCGCTCTGGGGCGTCTATCGCTACGCCATGGCCCACGGCGCGCGGCCGTTCCCCCCGCCGGCGCGCGCCGATCTGCCATCGGTGCTGAAGGCGTTGTTCGTGCGGGAGCGTCTCGCCGACTTCGCCATCGCGCAGCAGGGCGCCGACGCGGAGGCGCTGCACAAGGCGTTCGGGGCGTTTCTCGCCGCGTGCAAGCCCGAGGATGCGACCGGCCCGACCCAGCTCCCCGGCGTGGTGTGCGCGCCCGCGCCCGAAGAACCCGACGGCCGCACGCGGCGCAAGGCGGAGGTCTGAGCGATGCGGACGCAACTTGACCTCGCCGACATTCAGGGCAACGTGGTGCGCGCCTACGGGCGCTACAGCTTTCCGGTGGCGCGCTATTTCTTCCTCCAGATCACCGACGCCGAGGCCGGGCGGCGGTTCGTCGAGGCGATCCGCCCCTGCGTCACCACCGCCGCCCGCTGGGACGGCGAGGGCGCGGCGGCCAAACCGCAGGTGACGCTGAACATCGGCTTCAGCTTTTTCGGGCTCTACGCGCTGGGGCTGCCGACGCGCACGCTGCAGGGCTTTCCCACCGAGTTCGCCGACGGCATGAAGGCGCGCGCCTTCATCCTGGGCGACCGCAACCCCGCCTGCACCGAGGAGGAGGCGCGCGGCTGGGACGCGAAGCTGGACCCGATCTGGCGCGACAACAACCCGCTGACCTCCGGCGAGGTGCATGTCTGGCTGTCGATGAACGCGCAGGTCGAGCCGGGAACCGACCGCGCGGTTGCGGCGCTGGAGGCGCGGACCGAATGGCTGCGCTCGGTCTGCCGCGAGCAGTGCGGCGGCAAGGTGCGCATCATGGCCGGGCACGGCCGCGACGGAAAAGGCGACTATCAGGAGGGTCGCGCGCTGTTCGCGCAGGCGCCGGACGGCGCGCTGCTCCCGACGCCGCGCGAGCATTTCGGCTTCAGCGACGGCGTCGGCGATCCGGTGTTCGAGGGTCAGCTCTCCGCAGCGGACATGCGCGCCCGCGTCGAGGGGCGCGGCAAGTTCATGAGCCGCGCGAAGGGATGGGAGCCGCTGGCGACCGGCGAATTCCTGCTCGGCCACCCCGACGAGAGCCAGGAGCTGCCGCCCGCGCCGCGCCCCTGGCGCTTCAGCCGCAACGGCGCGTTTCTGGTCTATCGCAAGCTGCATCAGAACGTCGCGACCTTCGCCGAAGTGATCGGCGCGGAGGCGCGGCGCTTTGCGCGGGTGATGGGCGTGGGCGCGGACGAGGCGGCGGTGACGCTGAAATCCAAGATGGTCGGGCGCTGGCCGGACGGCGTGCCGCTGGCGGTCGCGGGAACCCATGCCGAATGGCTGGCGCTGCGCGGGCGGCTGGGGCTGGACGACCCCGACCCGGCGAAGGCGCTGGCGGCGGCGCGGGCCTATCTCGGCTCCGCCGCCGCCTCGGCGTTCCGCTACGCCGACGACATGCCCGGCCGCAACTGCCCCAACGCCAGCCACCTGCGCCGGGTCAACACCCGCGACTATCTCGACCCGCTGAACGATCCGGCGGGCTTCGGCCCCGACGCCAACCCCAACGCCACCACCCAGCTCAACAAGCGCCGCCGCATCCTGCGCCGGGGCCTGCCCTATGGCGCGGAGGGCGGCGACGACGACACCGAACAGGGCATCGTGTTCATGGCGCTGTGCGCCAGCATCTTCCGCCAGTTCGAGTTCATCCAGCAGCAGTGGATCCAGTACGGACTGGACTTCAACGCCGGCAACAACACTTGCCCGCTGCTTGGCGACCACAGCGCGCATCGCCGCTTCGCGATCGCGTCGCGCCCCGACAGCGGCAAGCCGCCCTATGTGATGGACGGGCTGAAAACCTTTGTGGAGCCGCGCGGCGGCGACTATTTCTTCCTGCCATCGCTGACCGCGCTCAAGATGATCGGTCTGGGCGTGGTGGATCCAACCTGAAGGGTGGCGGCATGAACCTGGTGCTGAACGGCGTGCTCGCGGCGCTGGGCGCGGCGCTGAACGCGCTGACGGCGCTGCTGGGCGTATGGGCGAAGGGCTTCGCCGCGCTGGGCCGGCTCGGGCTGCTGGCGTGGCGCGCGCGCGGCGGCGAGGGTTCGCTCAGTGCGCGGCTGGCGCCGCAGCTGCTGGCGCCGGAGGGGCAGCGCGCGTTGTTCGCCGCGCTGCGGGCGTTCTGGCCGACGCTGCGGCTCGACCGGGCCTTGGTGAAGGCTTATCCCGGCGCCGCGACCGTGCTTGTCACCCGCCGCGCCGACGTGATCGAGGTGCTGCGCCGCGACGCGGATTTCGAGGTGGTCTATGAGCCGCGGATGCGCGAGATCACCGGCGGCGCGAACTTCTTTCTCGGGATGCAGCCCGGCGAGGACTATGAGCGCGACACCTCGGCGATGCGGCTGGCGATGCGGCGCGGCGACGTCGCCGGAACGGTGGCGCCGCGCGCCGCCGCGCTGGCCGAGGCGGCGGTCACGCAGGCGGGCGCGCAGGCGGGCGGGGCGCTGGACGTTCCGCGCGATCTGACGCTGCCCATCGCGGCGGACATCGTGGAGCGCTATTTCGGCCTGCCGGGCGCCGCGCCGGAACAGCGCATCGCCTGGTCCACGGCGATGTTCTGGTATCTGTTCGGCGATCTGGGCGCCGATGCGCGGGTCGGCGCCGAGGCGCTTGCGGCGGCGGCGGCGGCGCGCGACTGGATCGACGGCGCCATCGCCGCGCGCAAGCGCGCAGGCGGCGGCGGGGCCGACGACGTGCTGGGCCGCTGCCTCGCGCTGCAGGCGGCGGGGGCGCCGGGGATGGACGACCGGGGCGTTCGCGACAACCTGATCGGCCTGTTCATCGGCGCGATCCCGACGCTGTCCAAGGCCGCGACGCTGGCGCTGGACGAGCTGCTCGACCGCCCCGACGCCCTGCGCGGCGCCTGCGCCGCCGCGCGCGCGGGCGACGACGCGCTGATGGCGCAACATGTGTGGGAGGCGCTGCGCTTTCGTCCGCACAACCCCGTGGTCTATCGCCGCGCGGTGCGGGCCACGCGCATCGCCGCCTCGACCCTGCGCGCGCGAACCATTCCCGAAGGGGCGCTGGTGTTCGCCGCCACCCATTCGGCGATGTTCGACGGACTGGACATCCCCACGCCCGACCGGTTCCGCACCGACAGGCCGTGGAGCGTCTATATCCACTGGGGCTACGGGATGCACGCCTGCTTTGGCGGCGCGATCAACCGCGCGGTGATCCCGGCGATGCTGAAGCCGCTGCTGGCGCGGCCCGGCCTGCGCCGCGCGGGCGCGCGCGACGACGGCGGCACGCCGTTTCCGCAGAGCCTTGCGGTGCGCTTCGACGCCTGAGCGGCGGCCGCGCTCAGCGTTTCAGCCAGCGAAACGCCTCCGACGCCGCCAGCCCCGCCACCAGCGCCACCATGATCGCCATCACGCCATAGAGCAGCGACTGTTCGCGCGCCAGGTCGAACAGCCAGCGCTCCACCCCGGCTTTGGCCACGTCGACCTGCGCCTCGAACGCGTCCACCACCGCGCCCTGCCGCGTCAGCAGCACCCGGGCGCTGTAAGGCCCTTCGACGATGTTGGCGGGCAGCGCGAAGCGGGCGTTGAACAGCGTGCCCTCGATCAGCTGCACACCCTGCGGCGCGATCACATAGAGACCGGAGTCGCGCCGCAGCCGCACCACCGCGTCGAGAAACGCCTCGCGCGCCTCGCCCTCGCTGCGCGACCCGACGAAGCGCAGCGTGTGCTCCAGCGAGACGCGGCGGCGCAGATCCTCGGTATGGCTGATGGTGTCGTAGAACGCGCCGGAGGTGGCGATGGCGTAATAGCTGGGCGCCGCGTCGATCACCTCGCTGTCGCGGTTGACCCATATGCCCAGCGTGCGCGCCTTGCGCCGCACCACGACCGGCGCCGACGGCCCGGTTATCATCACCACCACGCCCACCTCGGCGTCCTGCGGCCCCGGCAGCCGATCGCGCGCGACGGCGCCATAGACGAAGATCTCGGTGCCGTCGAAGCCTGCCGTGATGGCGATGCGGTTCTGGTCCAGCGCGGCGATCACCCGCTCGACCGGCGGCGTCTGCTCGGCGGGCTGGGCCGCCGCGCCCAGCGCGAAGGCGGCGGCGAACAGGGCGGCGGCCTTCATTGACCCGGCCTCGACAGCGAGAAAAGCTCGTCCGGCGTGACCACCAGATCGACCGCCAGCTTGGCGCAGACCGCCAGCACCAGCGCCGCGAGCAGAAAGCGCAACTGCTCGCCGCGCAGCCGCGCGCCAAGCTGCGCGCCAAACTGCGCGCCGATCACGCCGCCGACGATCAGCAGCACCGCCAGCACCACGTCCACGGTCTGGTTCTGCTGGGCGTGCAGCAGGGTGGTGAAACCGGCCAGCAGGGTGATCTGGAACAGCGAGGTGCCGATCACGACGCTGGTCGGCATCCCCAGCAGATAGATCATCGCCGGGATCATCACGAAACCGCCGCCCACGCCCATGATCGCCGCCAGCACGCCGACGAACAGGCCGATCACCAGCGGCGGGATCGCGCTGATGTAGAGCTTGGACTCGCGAAACCGCAGCTTCAGCGGCAGGCGGTGCGCCCAGCTGTGGCCGCGCCGCACGGCGGCGGGCGCGCCCCGGCGCCGCGTGCGCAGGGTGCGCAGGCTCTCGACCATCATCAGCCCGCCGACGACGCCGAGAAACACGACATAGCACAGCGACACCATCAGCTCGACCTGGCCGAGCGCGCGCACCAGCGCGAACAGCCAGACGCCGAACCACGAGCCGACCAGCCCGCCCGCCAGCAGCACCAGCCCCATCTTCACATCGACGGTCTTGCGCCGCCAGTGCGCCAGCACGCCGGAGAACGAGGAGGCGACGATCTGGTTGGCCTGACTGGCCACCGCCACGGCGGGGGGGATGCCGATGAAGATCAGCAGCGGCGTCAGCAGAAACCCGCCGCCGACGCCGAACAGCCCGGACAGCACGCCAACCGCCCCGCCCAGACCCAGAAGGGTGAGGGCGTTCACGGACATTTCGGCTATCGGCAGATATATCTGCATGGGCCGCCTTGGTCGTCAGGGCCGCGTCACCCCTTGTCTAGCAGCACCCGGCGCGGCGCCACAACGCGCCCGTGGCCGCGCCGCCGGTGCGCGCCGCCGATGCGCGCGGGAGTGCGGCATATGCGCCGCAAGGCGCGCCGCTCAGCGGTCGTCGCCCACCACGCGGGGCCGCGCCGCCGCCAGCGCGTCGGCGTCGTCAACGGCGGTGCGCGCCGCCGCGCCGATCGCCTTCATCTCGCCGGGCGACAGGTTGCGCTCCGCGTCGCCGTCCTCATGCGCGACGCGCACCGTCACCTCGCGGTGGGCGAAGTGGATGCCCTCGCGCTCGAACAGATCGCGGATCTCCTGATACACCAGCTTGCGCGTGGTCCACTGGTCGCCGGGCTTGGTCATGTATTTCACGCGCATGATCATGGCGCTGTCCTCCATCTGGAACACGCCCTGGCTTTTCAGCGGTTGCAGGAACTTGCGTCCTTCGGTGGGATGCTCCAGCAGCCGCTCGCCCAGCTTCTTGATCAGTTTGCGCACCCGCTCGGGGTCGGTGTCGTAGGTCAGCCGCAGCGGCAGCTTCATCATCACCCAGTCGCGCGAATAGTTGGTGAGATGCCTGATCTCGCCGAACGGCACGGTGTTGAGCGCGCCGAGGTGGTGGCGCAGCTGAAAACTGCGGATCGAGATCTGCTCGACCGTGCCCTTCACGCCGCCGATGTCGATGTATTCGCCCTTGCGAAAGGCGTCGTCGATCAGGAAGAACGCGCCCGACAGGATGTCGCGGATCAGCGTCTGGCTGCCGAAACCGATCGCCAGCCCGATCACGCCCGCGCCGCCCAGCAGCGGCGCCACGTTCACGCCGATCTCCATCATCACGAAGATCGTCACCGCCAGCAGGATCAGGATCAGCACGAAATTGCGGACCAGCGGCAGCAGCGTCGCCAGCCGCGAGGCGGCGTTCAGGCCGCCGCCCTCGTCGCCCGGCTCTGCGACGACGTCCTCGCCGCCCTCGGCCTCGATGCGCCGGTCGATCCAGATGCGCACCGCGTGATAGCTGACGTAGCCGATGAACAGGATGTCGATCACGCCCTGAACCGTGTCGAGCGGCGCGCCCGGCTCAAACGCCTCGCGCCCGCCCCACAGATAGATCAGCGCCCACGCCGCCGCCCCCAGCGCGAACAGGCTGGCGACGCGGCGCGCCAGATCCTCGAAAGTGCGCATCGACGAGCGTGAGCCGGGCGGCGGCGGCGGCGCCTTGGGCTGCGGCACGAAGCCGCCGCCCTCGTCGTCGCCCTCGTTCTCGTCGGTGTCCGCGCCGGCGCCGCCCGGCCCGTCCGCGCGCAGGTCGCGGCGCGGCCCCGGCCCCTCGCCCAGCGCCGCCGCGGCCATCGCCTCGGCCTGGCTCAGCACGACCGGTTCGGGACGCGGCGCGCGCGCCAGCCGCTCACGCTGGCGGCGCGCCAGCCGCTCGACCACGAACACGGTCAGCGCATAGACGACCAGCGCCGCCATGAACACCGCGAACGCGACCCCCAGCGGCGGCGGGCCGATCGGCGTCGCCATGATCGCGCGATAGCTGAGCACGGTCAGCGTCACGCCCAGATAGATCAGCAGCGCAGGCCCCCACAGCGTGGCGAAGGCGACCGACAGCCAGCTCGCCTCGCGCGTCGTCTGGCCGCCGAGGATCGCGCCGGAGATCGCGCGCCGGTTCACCCAGCCGCCCGCCGCCACGAACGCCGTGGTCACGACGCCGGTCGCGATGGTGAGGAGCGCGGCGGACTCGGGCTGAAGCCCCAGCGTGTCGAGCCAGTAGAGCAGCGCGCTCAGACCGATGTCGATCAGCGCGCCCGCGTAGAGCCAGCGATAGAGCCGCACCGCTTCCCGGTCCCCGATCACCGGCACGCGATAGTCGGGCAGATACGGCGCCAGGATCATTCGCCACAGCGTATCGACCAGCTTCAGCGCGGCGTAGGCGGCGAATGCGATGATCGCGGCGCGCAGCGCGATCTCGTTGTCCTCCGGGTAGAAGCCCGACCCGACCAGCACCGCCGTCGCCAGCGTGATCGCCAGCCCGACCGCCGTCAGCCCGACGCGCGCCGCCAGCACCGGCAGCTTGTCGCACAGGCCCTGCGGATGCGGCCTTTGCAGCGCCATGAACACCGGGCGGGCCACATAGACCGCGAACAGCGTCGCCACCGCCCGGCCGACGCCGATCAGAAACACCAGAAACGCGGCCAGCCCGATGAAATAGCGCCCGTCGCCGCCCGGACTGGCGGCCGCGATCGCCGCGCCGATGTCGCCCGTCATGTGCGGCACGCGCATCAGCGTCGTCCTGACGCGCTGGCGGAACCGCGAAACCTGGCGCTGCGTCATGTCCAGCGCGCTGCCGGCGCGGTAGGTCTCGGCGATCTGGCCATAGGCTTCGAGATCGGGCGGGCGCTCGGCCTCCTGCCGCGCGCCGCCGAGAAGGCCGTAATCGTCGAAAGTCTGGGCGGCGGCGGGCGCGGCGGCGGTCAGCGCCAGCAGCACCGCCAGCGCCATCCAGAGGTCTCTCAAGCGATGCCGCATGTCGTCGCACCTTTCCCGACCGCATTCAGCATAGCGCAGGACTCCGGCGCAAGCAGCCATTCTCGCGCGATCGTGCGCGGGGCGTCGAGGCGTCGCGTTGCGCTGGCGTTTATGATCGCGGACCGCTAACGAGAATGGGGCGCGCGCGCATCCGGCGCAACCGGCGGCGCGCGCTTGTGATCCGTGGCGGCGCAGCCGTCGTCAAGCCGAAAGCGGCCAGCGCGCCGCCCAGCCGAAAGCGCGAGGCCATGAGAACACGCCATTCCGCCGGGATCAGCCCCGCGCCGCTCGGCCCGGTCGGGCGGCGCGTGATGCTCTACAGCCATGACACCTTCGGCCTCGGCCATCTGCGCCGCTCCCGCACCATCGCGCAGGCGCTGGCGGCGCATGATCCCGGGCTGTCGGCGCTGATCATGACCGGCTCGCCGGTGGCGGGGCGGTTCGACTTTCCCGACCGGGTGGACCATGTGCGCCTGCCCGGCGTGGTGAAGCTGCCCGACGGCTCCTACAAGTCGCACAACCTTGCGGTGGACATCGACGAGACCGTGCGGCTGCGCGCGGCGCTGCTGGCGGCGGCGGAGGCGACGTTCCGGCCCGACCTGATCATCGTGGACAAGGAGCCGGGGGGCTTTCGCAACGAGCTGGACCTGACGCTGGAGGCGGCGCAGGCGCGCGGCGCGCGGCTGGTGCTGGGGGTGCGCGACGTGCTCGACGACGCCGCCACGCTGCGCGAGGAATGGGCGCGCAAGGGCGCCTGCGCGATCATCGAGCGCTATTACGACGAGCTGTGGATCTATGGCGCGCCGGAGGCGCACCGGCCGCTTGAGGGTCTGCCGCTGTCGGCGGCGGTCCATGCGCGCACCGTCTATACCGGCTATCTGCGGCGCGAGGCGCCCGAGATCTCGCCCGCCGACTGGCCGCCCGCGCAGAACGGCGACTATGTGCTAGTCACCACCGGCGGCGGCGGCGACGGGGCCGAACTGATCGACTGGACACTGGCCGCCTACGAGACCGATCCCGACATCCCGTTGCGCGCCGTGCTGGTCTATGGTCCCTTCATGAACGCCGAGTTGCGCGCCGATTTCGAGCGTCGCGCCGCCGCGCTGGGCGAGCGCATCATGACGGTCGGCTTCGACAGCCGGATGGAGCGGCTGGTGCAGGAGGCGCGCGGCGTGGTGGCGATGGGCGGCTACAACACGTTCTGCGAGATCCTGTCGCTCGACAAGCCCGCCGTGATCGCGCCGCGCACCGCGCCGAGGCTGGAGCAGCTGATCCGCGCCGAGGCGGCGGAGAAGCTGGGCCTGATCCGGATGCTGCACAAGCCGCGCGACGGCGCCGCGCCGCAGGTGATGGCCGACGCGATCCGCGGCCTGATCACCCAGAAACCGCCGTCGGCGGGGCGCATCCACGGCCTGCTCGACGGGCTGGACACCATCGTCGCGCGCGCCGACGCGCTGACCGCGCCCCGCCAGCGCGCCCTCGCCCATGGCGGCTGAGGATGCGCCGCCGCTGGCGGTGGTGCTCAAGGGGTATCCGCGCCTGTCGGAGACCTTCATCGCGCAGGAGCTCAAGGCGCTCGAGGACCGGGGCCTGCGCTTTGAAATCTGGTCGCTGCGCCACCCCACCGACAAGACCACCCATCCGGTTCACGCCGAGATCAGGGCCAGGGTGCGCTATCTGCCGGAGTATCTGCACGCCGAGCCGCAGCGCGTGCTGCGCGGCGTTGCGGCGGCGCTGATGACGCCGGGGTTCTTTCGCGCGCTGGGCGCGTGGCTGAACGATCTGGCGCGCGACCCCAGCCTCAACCGCATCCGCCGCTTCGGTCAGGCCTGCGTGCTGGCGGCGGAGGCGGGGCCGCAGCTGCGGCTGTTCTATGCGCATTTCCTGCACACGCCCGGCTCGGTGACGCGCTACGCCGCGCTGATGCGCAAGCTGGGCTGGGGGTTCTCGGCGCACGCCCGCGACATCTGGACCATTCCGGCGTGGGAGAAGCGCGAGAAGCTGGCCGAGGCGCGGTTCGGCGTCACCTGCACCGCCGCAGGGCTGGCGCATCTGCAGGCGCTGGCGGTGGCGCCGGAGCGCGTCGCGCTGTTCTATCACGGGCTGGATCTGTCGCGCTTTCCCGCGCCGCCGCAGAGCCGCGCGCCGCGCGACGGCGTCGGCGCGGACGATCCGGTGCGGCTGGTCTCGGTCGGGCGGCTGGTCGAGAAGAAGGGCTATGGCGTGCTGCTGAACGCGCTGGCCGATCTGCCCGCCGCGCTCAACTGGCGCTTCGTCCATATCGGCGGCGGGCCGCTGAACGCCGCGTTGCAGGCGCGCGCCGAGAAGCTGGGACTGGCCGGGCGGATCGAGTGGCGCGGCGCGCTGCCGCAGGGCGCGGTGATCGCGGCGCTGCGCGAGGCAGACATATTCGTGCTGCCCTCGCGCGCGGCGGCGGACGGCGACCGCGACGGGCTGCCCAACGTGCTGATGGAGGCGGCGAGCCAGACCCTCGCCATCGTCTCCACCCGGTTCTCGGCGATTCCGGAATTCATCGAGCACGAGCGCGGCGGGCTGCTGGTCAGGTCCGGCGACGCGGTGGCGCTGTCGGCGGCGATCCTGCGGCTGGCGCGCGATCCGGTGGCGCGCGCGGCGATGGGCGAGGCGGCGCGCGCCCGGCTGGCGAAGCATTTCGGCGCGAAGGACGGCGCCGACGCCATCGCCGCCCGGCTGCGCGCCGAACTTGACGCCGCGCAGGGCGCGAAGGGTGAGCGGCGCGGCGCGCAACCCGACCCGGCGGCGCGATGAGCGCGCGACTCGACAAGACGGCGCGATGAGCGGGTCAGCGGGCGAGGTGGCGTTCTATGCGCCGATGAAGCCGCCCGACCACGCCAATCCCTCCGGAGACCGGCGCATCGCCCGGCTGATGCAGCGTGCGCTGGAACGCAGCGGGCGCGCGGTGTTTCTCGCCTCGCGGCTGCGCACCCGAGACGGCGCGGGCGACCCGGCGCATCAGGCGCAGCTGTGCGCGCAGGCCGAAGCAGCGGCCGCGCGGCTGATCGCCGGGCTGGCCGACGCGCCGCCTGCGCTGTGGTTCACCTACCATTGCTATTACAAGGCGCCCGACCTGATCGGCCCGGCGGTGACGGCGGCGCTGCGCATCCCTTACGTCGTCGCCGAGGGCACCCGCGCGCCGCGCCGCCTGTCCGGGCCGTGGGCGCGCTTCGCCGCGCGGGCGGAGGATGCGCTGGACCGCGCATCGGTGATCTTCTGGCTGACCGACCGGGATCTGCCGATGCTGGAGGCGGCGCGACCGCCCGATCAGCGCCTTGTCCATCTGCCGCCGTTCACCGCGCTGGGGGCGGCGGCGGCGCGGCCCGTCTCGCGCGACGGCCCGCTGCGGCTGCTGGCGGTGGCGATGATGCGCGCGGGCGACAAGCTGGTGTCCTATCGCGCGCTGGCCGCCGCGCTGTCGCTGCTCGGCGATGTGGACTGGCGGCTGACTGTGGCGGGCGACGGCGCGGCGGCCCCGGAGGTGCGCGCCGCCTTCGCCCCGGTGGCGGCCCGCGTGACATGGGCGGGGCGGCTCGACGCGCGCCCGGCCCTGCACGCGCTCTACGCCGAGAGCGACCTGCTGGTTTGGCCGGGGGTGAACGAGGCGTTCGGCATGGTCTATCTGGAGGCGCAGGCGATGGGCCGCGCGGTGGTGGCCGAGGATCGCGCCGGGGTGCGCGCCGTGGTGGCGCCCGCCTGCGCGCTGACCCCGCCGGGCGACCCGTCCGCCTTCGCCGCCGCGATCCGCCGTTTCGCGCTGGACCGCGCCGCGCTGGCCGGCGCCGGGCGCGCCGCGCGGGCGCACATGCGGGCGCATCATGGCGTGAACGCCGCCGCCGCGCGGCTGAACGCCGGACTTGAGGGGATCGGCTGGAGGGGCTGACATGACCGTGACCGTCGCGCTGCTGCGCCATTTCCAGACCGACTGGAACCGCGACCACATCCTGCAGGGCCGCGCCGACCGCCCGCTGACCGACGCGGCGCGCGCGGCGTTGACGGGCCTCGCCCCGCCGCCGCCGTGGGACGGCGCCCGCGTGATCGCCAGCCCGCTGTCGCGCGCGCGCGACACCGCCGCCGCGCTGTGGCCCGCCTTCGAGACCGACCCGCGCCTCACCGAGCTCGACTGGGGCGCGTGGGAGGGGCGGCGCGGCGCCGATCTGCTGGCCGATCCGTCGTCGGGCTATGGCCATGTCGAGACCTGGGGGTGGGATCGCCGCCCGCCCGGCGGCGAAAGCCCCGCCGACGCCTGGGCGCGCGTGGCGCCCGCGCTGGCCGACATCGCCGCCGCAGGAAGCGACGCGGCGCTGGTGATCCATCGCGGCGTGATGCGGGTGATCCTGGCGCGCGCCCATGGCTGGGATTTCGACCGGCCCGAGCCGTTCGCGATCCGCCGCGCGCGGCTCTATCCGGTCACGCTCGGCGCGGACGGCGCCCCGCGCGCCGCCGGGCCTGAGATACGGCTGCGACCCCGATGACGCGCGTCGCGTTTCTCGCCTGCCATCTCAGCGGCTCGGGCCATCTGGCGCGCACGCTGGCGCTGGCGCGCGGGGTCGCGGCGCAGGGCGCGGCGGCGCTGGTGATCTCCGGCGGGCGCCCGTTGCCGCATCTGGATGCGGGCGGGGTGCGGCTGGCGCAATTGCCGCCGCTGGGGGTGGCGGGGTTCGACTATGCGCGGCTGCTGACCGCCGCAGGCGCGCCCGCCGACGCGGCCTACATGGCGGCGCGCGCCGGGGCGCTGACGGCGCTGCTTGGCGACTTCGCGCCGGACGTGCTGGTGACGGAGCTGTTTCCGTTCGGGCGGCGCGTCCTGGCTTCCGAATTCGAGCTGGCGCTGGAGACCGCGCGGGCGCGCGGCGCCCGCGCGGTCTGTTCGGTGCGCGACATTCCCGAGCCGCCGCGCAAACCGGCGCGCGCGGCGGAGGCGGAGGCGCGGCTCAGGCGCTGGTACGACGCGGTTCTGGTCCACGGCGACGCCGCGCTGGCGCCGTTTTCGCTGGGCTGGCCCGGCGCGGCGCGGATCGCCGACATGCTGCGCCACACCGGCTATGTCGCCGAAGCCTTGCCGCCGCCGACGGGCGATCCGGCGGAGGTGCTGGTCGCCGAAGGCGGCGGCGCGCTGGGCCGGGGTCTGCTGGAATGCGCGGTCGGGGCGGCGCGGCTGGGCGCGCGGCGATGGCGGCTGCGGGTCGGCGGCGCCGACGCGGCGGCGGCGGTCGCGCGGCTGAGCGCTGCGGCGCAGGGGGCGCCGGTGATCGTCGAGCCTGCGGCGCCGGACTATCGCGCCCGGCTGCGGACCTGCGCCGCGTCGGTCAGCCTGCTGGGCTACAACACCGCCGTCGATCTGTTGCAATCGGGCGCGCCCGCCGTGATCGCGCCCATCGGCTGCGAGACCGAGCGCGAGCAGCGTCTGCGCGCCGAAGCCTTCGCGCATCTGCCGCAGTTCGAGGCGCTGGACGCCGCGACGCTGACGCCGCAGGCGCTCGCCGCCGCCGTCGCGCGCGCCATCCGGCGCGGCCGCGCCACAGGTCCGGCGGTCGATCTGAACGGGGTTGCGGCGTCGGCGCGGCTGATCCTCGGGCGTTGAGCGGGCCGCTTCAGGCATACGGGTCGAGCGCGTCGCGCAAGCCGTCGCCCAGAAAGCTGAACGCCAGCACCACCATCATCACCGGCAGCAGCGGCGTCAGCAGCCACGGGTAGATCTCGACCACGGTCAGATCCAGCGCGTCGTTCAGCATCAGCCCCCACGACACCGAGGGCGCGCGCAACCCCAGCCCGAGGAAGGAGAGC
>CAZOZE010000112.1:0-4993 GCA_964584215.1 uncultured Rhodobacterales bacterium | reverse complement strand
CAAGATCATCGTGGACGGCATCGCCAAAACCGGCAAGCCGGTGGAGGGCTTCTCCATCGAGCAGAAAGGCGATTTCGAGACCATCCGGCAGGCGAGCTGGAAGGCCAAGGAGTTCGTCCACTGGGCGACCGACCAGCAGCGGCAGGAATGCGCGCTGACCGACCTCTGGGTTTCGACCAAGTGCGGCGAGAGCGACACCACCACCGGGCTGTCGTCCTGCCCGACGGTCGGCAACATGTATGACAAGCTGATCCCGCACGGGCTTTACGGCGTGTTCGGCGAGACCTCCGAGATCACCGGCGCCGAGCACATCTGCCAGGCCCGCGCCGCCACCCCCGAAGCGGGCGCCAAGTTCCGCGCGCTGTTCGACGCCTATCAGGCCGAGGTGATCGAGGCCTACAAGACCTCCGATCTGTCCGACAGCCAGCCCACCAAGGGCAACATCATCGGCGGGCTGACCACCATCGAGGAAAAGGCGCTCGGCAACCTCGAAAAGATCGGCCGCACGTCGCGCTACATCGACGCGCTGAAACCCGCCGAGGCGCCCGCGAAAGGGCCGGGGCTTTATTACATGGACACCTCCTCGGCGGCGGCGGAGTGCGTGCCGCTGATGGCGGCGGCGGGATATGTGGTCCACACCTTCCCCACCGGGCAGGGCAACGTGATCGGCAACCCGATCGTGCCGGTGATCAAGCTGAGCGGCAATCCGCGCACCGTGCGCACCATGTCCGAGCACATCGACCTCGACGTGTCGGGCGTGCTGAGGCGCGAGATGACCATCGACGAGGCGGGCGACGCGCTGATCGCGATGATCGTTCGCACCGCCAACGGCCGCGTCACGGCGGCGGAGGCGCTTGGCCATCGCGAGTTCTCGCTGACCAAGCTCTACCGCAGCGCCTGACCGCCGACGGCCCGGACGGCGGCGTCGTCCGGGCCTGAGACGCTGGCGCGAAGGCCGAGCGCTACGCCAAGAAAGCGCAGCCCCGGCCTTCGCGCCGGGGCGCCCATCAGGTTACTCAGCGCCGCCCGGACGACCCCGGCTCAGGGACTGCGGCGCCTGGACTGCGGCCACCCCGCTTCAGGGAGCATTCATGGCGGACCTCACCCCAAGCGGCGCAGCCCGGCGCCTCGCCCGCGCGCGGGAACTCGCGCCCGGCGTCGCGACGGCAGCGCTGATCGCGCTGGCCGCGACTTTTTTGAGCGACCACTACGGCGCGCCGGTGATGCTGTTCGCGCTGCTGATCGGCATGGCGTTCGGCTTTCTGGCCGAAGAGCCGCGCTGCGCGGCGGGCGTGGCGTTCAGCGCGCGCACCGTGCTGCGCATCGGGGTCGCCTTTCTCGGCGCGCGGATCACCTTCTCCGAGATCGCCGCGCTCGGCCCCGGCGTGTTCGCCTCGGTGGCCGCGCTCATGGCGCTGACCATCGCCACGGGCTTTGTCGCGGCGCCGCTGTTCGGGCGCGGCTGGCGGTTCGCGCTGCTGACCGGCGGCGCGGTGGCGATCTGCGGCGCCTCCGCCGCGCTGGCGCTGGCCGCCGTCATTCCCGCCAACGACAAGCTGGAGCGCAACACGCTGTTCACCGTGGTCGCGGTCACCACGCTCTCGACCTTCGCCATGGTCGCCTATCCGCTGCTGTTCGCGGCGCTGGGCCTGTCGGACGCGCAGGCGGGGTTTCTGATCGGGGCGACCATCCACGACGTGGCGCAGGTGGTCGGCGCAGGCTATTCGATCTCCGACGAGGCGGGCGCGGTCGCAACCGTGGTCAAGCTGACGCGGGTGGCGCTGTTGCCGGTTGTGCTGCTGATCGTGGTGCTGGCGCTGCGCGGCGCGGGCCACCGCGCGGGCGGCGTGCAGCGCCCGCCGTTCTTCCTGATCGGCTTCATCGCGCTGGTGCTGGCCAACAGCCTCGGGGTGCTGCCCGCGGTCGCGGCGGAGGGGATCGCCGACGCCTCGCGCTGGCTGCTGGTCACGGCCATCGCCGCGCTGGGCATGAAGACGCGGCTGAAGGCCATCGCCGAGGTCGGCGGCGGCCATGCGGCGATCGTCTGCGCCGAGACGGCGATCCTGCTGCTGGCCGCCGTGCTGCTGGTGACGGTCGGCGGCGGCGCCTGAGGCGCGGCGGTCAGCTTTCGCCGCGCGCGCCGGTCAGCCGCGCGTGCAGCGCGGCGGGCATCGTCAGCCCCTGGTCGGCGGCGCGGGCGCGGGCGGTCAGACGGCGGTCGCCGGGCAGGCGCGCCCCTTCCTGCGCCAGCATCGCCGCCAGCATCGCCTCCAGCCGCGCGGCGAAGCCGTCGGCGAGGCCGGGGCCGCCGAAGGCGATGATGAGCTGGCCGACGCGCGGCGGCGCGCCCTCGGCGTCGAAGAACGACGCCGCCTCATGGCTGAACGCCGCGCCGGTCAGCCCCGCCGCCAACGTCTCGACCATCAGCGCCAGCGCCGCGCCCTTGGCCCCGCCCATCGGCGCCATCGCGCCTTTCAGCGCCGCTTGCGGGTCGGTGGTCGGGCGGCCTTCGGCGTCGAAGGCCCAGCCCTCGGGGATCGGCTCGCCTTTCTGCGCCGCCGCCATCACCTTGCCGCGCGCCACCGCGCTCAGCGACAGGTCGATCACCAGCGGCGCATGGCCGTCGCGCGGCGCGGCGAAGGCGATGGGGTTGGTGCCGAAGAACGCCGCCGTCCCGCCCCAGGGCGCCATCGCCTTCGGCGTGTTGGCCAACATCAGCGCGGCGCAGCCCGCCTCGGCCAGCCGCTCGACATGGCGGCCAAGCTGGCCGCAGTGGTGCGAGCGCGTCACCGCCGCCGCCGCCACGCCCATCTCCTGCGCCAGCGCCGCCAGCGGCGCGATGGCGGCGTCGAGCGCGGGAAAGGCGAAACCGTCCGCCGCATCGACGCGCAGGAAGGCGGGCGCGGCGCGGGTGACGACCGGTGTCGCGGCGCCGTCCACCTTGCCCGAGCGCGCCTGCGCCGCATAGGCCTCGACGCGGGAGAAGCCGTGCCCTGGCTGGCCGTCGATCTCCGCCGCCACCAACGCCGCCGCCGTGGCGCGCGCGGCGCCCGGCGCCACCCCCGCCGCGCGAAAAACCGCCTCGATCAGCGCCTGCGCCTCAGCCGCGCTCAGCCTCACTTCGGTCATTGCGGATCCTCCCGGTTGTCGAGCGCCGCCAGCACGTTGTCGGCGGTGACCGCCCCCACCCGCGCGTCGCCCTCGCGCGTCACGCCCGCCACATGCGGCGTCAGGATCAGGTTGGGAACGCCGGCGAAAACGGCGGCGGCGGCGGCGTCGAGCGGCTCGCGCGCGAACACGTCGAGCGCGGCGCCGCCCAGTCGGCCGTCGCGCAGCGCAGCTGCCACCGCCGCCTCGTCGATCACCCCGCCGCGCGCGGTGTCGATCAGGATGGCGCCGGGCTTCATCGCCGCCAGCGCCGCCGCGCCGATCAGGTTGCTTGTGCCGGGCGTCAGCGGCACATGCAGGCTCAGCACGTCCGAGCGCGCCAGCAGTTCCGCCGCCGTGACCCGCCCGACCGCCGCCCAAGCGGGGTGGTCGGCGGCGAGATAGGGGTCATGCGCGATCACCCGCATCCCCAGCGCCGCCGCCTTGTCCGCCGTCAGCCGGGCGATGTCGCCAAAGCCGCAGAGGCCCAGCGTGCGGCCCGCGACCTCGCCGCCCATCAGCCGCCCGCGCGGCCAGCCCCCCGCCAGCATTTCGTCGCGCGCGAAAAAGCAGCCGCGCGTCAGGATCAGCGCGGCGGCGATCACATATTCCGCCACCGACAGCGCGTTGGCGCCGGTCGCGGGCATCACGCGCACCCCCCGCGCGGCGCAGGCGGGCAGGTCGATGTTGTCGAGCCCGACGCCGAGCCGCCCGACCGCCTCAAGGCGCGGCGCCGCCGCCAGCAGCGCCGCATCGACCTGCGTGCGGTTGCGCACCACCAGCGCCCGCGCCCCGTTCAGCGCCGCCAGCAGGCGCGGCCGGTCATCGACCAGCGTCGGATCGCTCAGCGTGGGATGCGCCGCCGCCAGACGCGCGACCGAGGGCGCGTCCATGAACTCGCTGACGACGATGGTGGCGGCGCTGTCGTTCATCGGAGGGTCCGTCTCGGGGCGCTGCGCGCGATTCGACGTTGATTAAACGGTGTTGCGCTATCTTATACAAGATAGAGTTGCCCAGCCGCGCGCGTCTGCGCTATCTTTGAGAGCGGGTTGCGGGGGGCGAACGATGGAGCAGGACGGGCCGCTGGTCGCGCAGCCGCTCTACCGGCGCGCCGAGGCGGCGATGGTGGCGCGGATCGTCGGCAATGTCTGGACGCCGGGCATGCGGCTGCCCAACGAATTCGCGCTGGCGCGCGAGTTCGGCGTCAGTCAGGGCACGATCCGCAAGGCGCTGATGGCGCTGGAGGAGCGCGGGCTGCTGGCGCGCAGCCCCGGCCGCGGCACCACGGTCGCGCGCACCACGCCCGCCGAGGCGCTGTTCGCCTTCTTCCGGCTGCGTGACGGCGAGGGCCGGATGGCGACGCCCGAGCCGGTGGAGGAGCATATCTCCCGCCGCGCGGCGACCGACGCCGAGCGCGCCGAACTGGGCGCCGACTGCGCCGAGGTCTGCGTGCTGGAGCGGGTGCGCGGCCACGCGGGCGCGCCGCTGGCGCTGGAGCGGATGCGCCTGCCGGCGCATCTGACGCCGGGCATGGAGCGTGAGACGCCGCTGCCCAACTCGCTGTATCCCTATCTTCAGGACCGCTTCGGCCTGGCGATCATGCGCGCCACCGAGGCGGTGACCGCCGTGCTGGCGGATGCGGCCACGGCGCGGCGTCTCGGCGTCGCCGAGGGCGCGCCGCTGCTGCGCGTCGAGCGGCGCGCCTTCGACCTCGCCGACCGGCTGGTGGAGTTGCGCGAGAGCTTTTACCGCACCGACAGCGCGCATTACGCCGTCGATCTTGCGCGCACCCCTCCCGGCGCCGCGACGGCGCCGCTTCAATCGCGATAGCTGCTCCGGCGCCGAG
>CAZOZE010000111.1:0-5519 GCA_964584215.1 uncultured Rhodobacterales bacterium | reverse complement strand
ATCGCGCGCACGACGAACTGAACGCGGTGAAGGTCGGTGAGACCGTCCGGATCCGCGAATGCCGTCCGATATCGAAGAACAAGTGCTGGGAGGTGGTGACCGACAGCGCCGAGGCGTGATCGTTCATTGCTGACCGGCTCGTGAAACCCCGGGGCGCGGCCCCGAAGGTCAGGAGCAACCCATGATCCAGATGCAATCCAATCTGGACGTCGCCGACAATTCTGGCGCCAAGCGCGTCCAGTGCATCAAGGTGCTCGGCGGCGCCAAGCGGAAATACGCCTCTGTGGGCGACATCATCGTGGTGTCGATCAAGGAGGCGATCCCCCGCGGCAAGGTGAAGAAGGGCGATGTCCGCAAGGCCGTCATCGTGCGCACCGCCAAGGAAGTGCGCCGCGACGACGGCACCGCGATCCGCTTCGACACCAACGCCGCCGTGATCATCAACAACAACAACGAGCCGATCGGCACCCGTATCTTCGGGCCGGTGGTGCGCGAGCTGCGCGCGAAGAACTTCATGAAGATCATCTCGCTCGCGCCGGAGGTGCTGTGATGGCGGCCAAGCTCAAGAAGGGCGATCAGGTCGTGGTGCTGACCGGTCGCGACAAGGGCAAGAAGGGCGAGATCCTCGCCGTCTCGCCCAAGGACGGGCGCGCGGTGGTCGGCGGCGTCAACACCGTGATCCGCCACACCCGGCAATCCCAGACCGACAAGGGCGGCCGCATCCCCAAGGACGCGCCGATCCAGCTGTCGAACCTGGCGCTGGTCGATCCCAAGCTGGGCGTGGCGACGCGGGTCGGCTTCAAGGACGTTGACGGCAAGAAGGTCCGCTTCGCCAAGAAGTCGGGGGAGGTCATCGATGCTTGACGAAACCACATATGTCCCCCGGTTGCGGGCGCAGTACGATTCCACGATCAAGCCGAAGCTGATCGAGGAGTTCGGCTACAAGAACGCCATGATGGCCCCGAAGCTCGACAAGATCGTGCTGAACATGGGCGTCGGCGAGGCGGTCGGCGACAGCAAGAAGATCAAGGCCGCGCATGACGATCTGATGAAGATCGCCGGGCAGAAGCCGGTCATCACCAAGGCCAAGAAGTCGATCGCCGGGTTCAAGGTGCGCGAGTTCATGCCGCTGGGGGTGAAGGTCACGCTGCGCGGTGCGCGGATGTACGAATTCCTCGACCGCCTGATCACGGTGGCGATGCCGCGCATCCGCGACTTTCGCGGCGTCAACCCGAAAAGCTTCGACGGCCGTGGCAACTACGCCATGGGGCTGAAGGAGCACATCGTGTTCCCCGAGATCGAATACGACAAGATCGATCAGATGTGGGGCATGGACATCATCATCGCGACCACGGCGCGCACCGACGCCGAGGGCAAGGCGCTGTTGACGCATTTCAACATGCCGTTCCGGGCCTGAGGCGGGGAGAGAGAGAACATGGCAAAGGTAAGCATGGTCGAGCGCGAAAAGAAGCGCGCCGCCCTGGTCGCCCGGTTCGCGGCGAAGCGCGCCGCGCTGAAGGAGATCGCCTCGAACGGCGAATTGACGATGGAGGAGCGCTTCAAGGCGCGCCTCAAGCTGGCCAAGCTGCCGCGCAACTCCTCGGCGACGCGGTTGCACAACCGCTGCGAAGTGTCGGGCCGTCCCAAGGCCTACTATCGCAAGCTCAGGATGAGCCGCATCGCGCTGCGGGATCTCGCCTCCGTCGGCCAGATCCCCGGCATGGTCAAGTCGAGCTGGTGAGGGGGCGGGCATGAGCGTGAACGATCCTCTCGGCGATATGCTGACCCGCATCCGCAACGCGCAGATGCGCAGCAAATCGACCGTGCGCACCCCCGCCTCGACGCTGCGGCGCCGGGTTCTGGAGGTGCTGCTGGCGGAAGGCTACATCCGCGGCTTCGACCTGATCGACAGCGGCGACAAGAAGCCGGAATACGAGATTTCGCTCAAGTATTTCGACGGTCGCCCGGTGATCCGCGAGCTCAGGCGCGTCTCCACCCCCGGCCGCCGGACCTACGCCGGCGTCAAGGAGGTGCCGACGGTGCGCAACGGGCTTGGCGTCGCGATCATCTCGACCTCGAAGGGCGTGATGAGCGACATGCAGGCCCGCGCCGACAACGTCGGCGGCGAAGTGCTCTGCACGGTGTTCTGAGGGAGAACCGGACATGTCGCGTATCGGGAAGAAACCCGTCGAAGCGCCCAAGGGCGTGACGTTCACGGTCTCCGGCCAGACGGTCGAAGCCAAGGGGCCGCGCGGCGTGCGCCGCTTCACCGCCACCGACGACGTGACGATCACGCTCGACGGCGCGCAGGTGAGCGTGCGTCCGCGCGGCGAAAGCAAGCGCGCCCGCCAGCAGTGGGGCATGACCCGCACGCAGATCGCCAACCTCGGCGTCGGCGTGTCGGAGGGCTTCAAGAAGGAGCTTGAGATCGTCGGCGTGGGCTATCGCGCTGCCGTGCAGGGCAAGGTGCTGAAGCTCTCGCTGGGCTACAGCCACGATGTTGACTATGCGATCCCGGAAGGCGTGGACATCAAGTGCGCCAAGCCCACCGAGATCGAGATCACCGGCTCCGACCAGCAGGTTGTGGGTCAGGTGGCGGCGGAAATTCGCGACTGGCGTCCGCCCGAGCCCTACAAGGGCAAGGGTGTGAAGTACAAGGGCGAATACATCTTCCGCAAGGAAGGCAAGAAGAAGTAAGGGGCGCATGATGGCGAACAACAAGGTCAAGCTCTTCGAGCGCCGCCGCCAGCGCGTGCGCTCCAAGCTGCGCAAGGTCGGGTCCGGCAAGGCGCGGCTGTCGGTGCACCGGTCGTCGAAGAACATCTCGGTGCAGCTGATCGACGACGCGCAGGGCCGCACGCTGGCCGCCGCCTCCTCGCTGGAGAAGGCGCTGGGCGTGGTCGGCAAGAACAACGTCGAGGCGGCCGCGAAGATCGGCGCGGCGATCGCCGAGCGCGCGAAGGCGGCCGGCGTCGAGGATGTCTATTTCGATCGCGGCGGCTTCATCTTCCACGGGAAGATCAAGGCCCTCGCCGACGCCGCCCGCGAGGGCGGTCTGAAATTCTGAGGAGGCCGGGATGGCGAGAGAAACCGAACGCCGCGGCCAGGGCCGCGGCAACGACCGGCGCGACCGGCGTGAGCGCGAAGAGTCCGAGTTTCAGGACCGTCTGGTGGCGATCAACCGCGTCTCCAAGACGGTGAAGGGTGGCAAGCGCTTCGGCTTCGCGGCGCTGGTCGTCGTCGGCGACCAGAAGGGCCGCGTCGGCTTCGGCTCCGGCAAGGCGCGCGAGGTGCCCGAGGCGATCCGCAAGGCGACGGAGGAGGCCAAGCGCGGCGTCGTCCGCGTGCCGCTGCGCGAGGGCCGCACCCTGCACCACGACATCGAGGGCCGCCACGGCGCGGGCCGCGTGGTGATGCGCGCGGCGAGCGCGGGCACCGGCATCATCGCGGGCGGCCCGATGCGCGCCGTGTTCGAGATGCTGGGTGTGCAGGACGTGGTCGCCAAGTCGATCGGCACCCAGAACCCCTACAACATGATCCGCGCCACCTTCGACGGCCTCGGGCTGGAGACCAGCCCGCGCCAGGTGGCGTCACGGCGCGGCAAGAAGGTCGCCGACATCATGCCCAAGCGCGACGAGGCGCCGATGGATGTCGAGCCTGACGCCGCGATGGCCGAGTGAGGAGCGCAGACATGGGCAAGACCATCGTCGTCAAGCAGATCGGCAGCCCGATCCGCCGCCCCGCCAAGCAGCGCGCCACGCTGGTCGGTCTGGGCCTGAACAAGATGCACCGCGTGCGCGAGCTTGAGGACGCCCCCGCCACGCGCGGCATGGTGGCCTCGATCCCGCACCTCGCGAAGATCATCGCAGAGCGCGGCTGAGGCCGCGCGCGCTCCGCCGCCTCGGCGGGGCGCTTTTGTCGTGGGCGGGGGCGGTGACGCGACCCTTGCATCCGACCAGAGGAGATGCGTCATGAAATTGCACGAATTGAGCGACAACCCCGGCGCCACCAAAAAGCGCAAGCGCGTCGGCCGCGGCCCCGGTTCCGGCATGGGCAAGACCGCCGGGCGCGGCATCAAGGGTCAGTCGTCGCGCTCGGGCGTGGCGATCAACGGCTATGAGGGCGGCCAGATGGCCATCCACCGCCGGATGCCGAAGCGCGGCTTCAACCCCATCGACCGGCTGCAGTTCGCCGTCATCAACCTCCAGACGCTGGAGCGCGCGCTGGAGCGCGGCGCCATCACCAAAGAGGGCGTGATCGACGAGGACGCGCTGCTGGCCGGCGGCGTGATCCGCCGCAGGCTCGACGGCGTGCGGCTGCTGGCCAAGGGTGAGTTGACCACGCCGCTCACCATCGAGGTGGCGGGCGCGTCTGCTGCGGCGATTGCGGCGGTTGAAAAGATCGGCGGCAAGGTCGAAGTGATCGACGTGCTGACCAAGCGCCGCGGCGTTGACCGCGCGTTTCGCGACGCCGCCAAGGCCTGAGCGCACGGCGCCTGAACCGCCGGGCCGCGCGGCCCGGCGTGATTGACGTGGTCCGCGACCGGGCCGAAGGGGATACGCGATGGCCTCCGCCGCCGAGCAACTCGCCGCAAACCTGAGCTGGAGCACTTTTGGCAAGGCCAAGGAGCTCCAGAGCCGCATCCTGTTCACGCTGGGGCTGCTGATCGTCTATCGGCTGGGCACCTACATTCCCATGCCGGGCATCGACCCCGAGCAGCTCGCCCGCTTCATCGAGCAGACCCAGGGCGGAATCCTGGGCGTGTTCAACATGTTCGCGGGCGGCGCGGTCGGGCGCATGGCGATCTTCGCGCTCGGCATCATGCCCTATATCTCCGCCTCGATCATCATGCAGCTGATGACATCGATGGTGCCGCATCTTGAGCAGCTCAAGAAAGAGGGCGAGCAAGGCCGCAAGAAGATCAACCAGTACACCCGCTACGGCACCGTGCTGCTGGCCACGGTGCAGGCCTACGGCATATCGGTCGGGCTGGAGGGGCAGGGGCTGGCGCTCGATCCGGGCATGTTCTTCCGCGCCTCGGCGGTGATCACGCTGGTCGGCGGCACGATGTTTCTCATGTGGCTGGGTGAGCAGATCACCGCGCGCGGCGTGGGCAACGGCATCTCGCTGATCATCTACATCGGCATCGTCGCCGAGCTTCCGGCCGCACTGGCGCAGTTCTTCGAGCTGGGCCGCACCGGCCAGCTGAGCGCCATCGTGATCATCGGCGTGCTGATCGGCGCGATCGCGGTGATCGCGGGCGTGGTCTATATCGAGCGGGCGCAGCGGCGGATCCTGATCCAGTATCCCAAGCGTCAGGTCGGCCAGAAGATGTATGGCGGCGACACCAGCCACCTGCCGCTGAAGGTCAACACCGCCGGCGTGATCCCGCCGATCTTCGCCTCGTCGCTGCTGCTGCTGCCGACCACCATCGCCGGGTTCTCGGCGGACGGCGGCGGCGCGATCCTGACGACGATCTCGGCGCTGCTGGGGCGCGGCCAGCCGCTGTTCCTGCTGAT
>CAZOZE010000110.1:0-4493 GCA_964584215.1 uncultured Rhodobacterales bacterium | reverse complement strand
GGTGGCCACCAGCGCGCCGCCGAGGCTGGGCGCGGCCTGGCGCGGGGCGGGAAAGCTCTCGTTCACCGCCGCCGCGATCATCAGGATCCAGATCAGCAGCGGCACGTTGCGAAAGCCCTCGACGTAGATCATCATCAGCCGAGAGACGACCCAGTTCTTCGACAGCCGCAGCACGCCCGCGATCACGCCGATCACCGTGGCGGTGACAACGCCCATCGCCGCCACCAGCAGAGTGTTGAGAATGCCGACCAGCGCCGCGCGGGCGTTGGTCGAGCGCGAAGTGTAGTCGATCAACCGCTGATTGATGTCGTAGGACGCGGGCTGCGACAGAAAGCCGAAACTGAAGGTCTTGCCCAGCGCGGCAAGGTTGCTGATCGCATTGTTCACCAGCCATGACGCGCCCAGCATCACCAGAATCAGCGCGATGATCTGGATGAAACTGGCGCGATAGCGCGCGTCGTTCCACAGCATGTCGATGCGGAACGACTCGCGCGGCGGCGCGACTGCAACGCTCATGGGCGCGACCCTCGTGGCTGCTGAAAGAAAGCGCGGGCGCCCCAGCGGCGCGCCCGCCCGGTCGCGGTGGTCAGATCATCGGAACGGCGCGGCGTAGAGAATGCCGCCGTTGGTCCACAGCGCGTTCAGGCCGCGCGACAGGCCCACCGCCGTCTGCTCGCCGATATAGCGGTCGAACACCTCGCCATAATTGCCGACGCCGCCGATCACCTTCACCGCCCAGTCGTTGGACAGGCCGATCATCTTGCCATACTCACCCTCGGTGCCGAGCAGGCGGTTGACCTCCGGGTTCGCCTGCGGCGCCGCCGCCAGCTCGGCGACGTTGGCGGAGGTGACGCCCAGCTCCTCGGCGATCACCATGGCGTTGAACACCCAGCGCACCAGGTCCGCCCACTCGCTATCGCCATGGCGCACCAGCGGGCCGAGCGGCTCCTTGGAGATGATCTCGGGCAGGATGACGTGGTCGGTCGGCGCCTCGAAGGTGGAGCGCGTCGCGGCCAGGCCGGAGGCGTCGGTGGTGTAGACGTCACAGGCGCTGGCGAGATACTTCTGCTGCGCCTCGGCGTTGGTCTCGATCGGCACCGGCTCATAGCTCATGCCGTTCGCGCGGAAGAAATCGGCGAGGTTGAGTTCGGTGGTGGTGCCGGTCTGGATGCAGACCGTGGCGCCGTCGAGCTCCTTGGCCGAAGTTACTCCCAGCGACTTCGGCGCCATGAAACCCTGACCGTCATAGTAGTTCACGCCGACGAAATCGAGCTTGAGGTCGGTGTCGCGCGAGAACGTCCACGTCGTGTTGCGCGCGAGCATGTCGATCTCGCCCGAGGTAAGCGCGGTGAAGCGCGTCTTGCCTGTGGTCGGCGTGAACTGCACCTTGGACACGTCGCCGAAGATCGCGGCGGCCACAGCGCGGCATACGGCCACGTCGAACCCGTCCCAATCGCCGGCGGCGTTGGTGAAGGAAAAACCGGCGACGCCGGTCGAGACACCGCAATGCAGCGTACCCCGCGCCTTCACATCGTCAAGCGTGCCGGCCGCAGCCGCCCCTGCGCCCAGCGCGGCGACGGTCAGCGCGCCCAGCAGAACTCTGGTTTTCATCATGTCGTTTCCCTGTCATGCGCCAACACGGCGTCGTGGCGTTCGCCATCAAATTCGTTGATCGGCCACATCACCGATCGCCGCCACGACCAAATCAACGCCAGCGCAGGGCGTCAAGCGCGCAGTGCCGGGAAATCGGCGGGCCGATCAAGAATCGGTCACTTTTCCACCATCCACTCTTCCATCTGGCGTATCTGACGCCACGTCACGCAGGAGTGACGCGAATTTGCCCCAGTGCGACGGCGCGCGCCGAGAGCGCCGCGCCGGAAATGCGAAATTTGCATGGCGGCCATGCAACAAACGGGATGACATGACGCTCTTGCGACGGCATATAGTGGTGCAACACTTCGAAAAAACACGTCAGGCCGCGCTCGCACGCGCCGACAGGTGGAGATAAAGCATGTTCGACGAAATGGACGCCCTCGCCTGGGGTCAGGCTCAGGGCGATCGCGCGCGTAAACTGTTCAGCGCCGTGGTGCTCGCGGTGCTTGACGACGCCGTGCGCGACGAGAAGAAGCTCGGCGAAGGCATGGGCGTTGACAGCGTGACCCGCTGGGCGCGCAGCAAGGACGGTCGCCTGGTGCTGTCCTGCGCCGGGATCGACCCGACCGAGCGCGCCGTCAAGGGCCTCGCGGCCTTCGTGCAGCGCGGTGAGCGCGTCTCGAGCGCGCTGCGTCTCGGCGACGACAGCAGCGACACGATGGCCAACGCAGCCTGACGCCGCCTGTTCGCCACCCTGCCGGAAACGGGCCGCGCGCGGTCCGTTTTCTTTTTTGTGCTCACTCGATGGCGTAGCTCACCGCCACGCTTGCGGTCACGCTGATCGACCCTGCCGCCACCGGCATCGCCGCATCCATCGCCGCCATGCGATAGACCGCCTCGGGGCGCCCGCCGCCGTGCAGCGTGATCGAGACCGGCGCGCCCAGCCGCACCCCCGCCGCCTGCGCCATCACCTCGGCGGCATGCGCGGCGTCGGCCACCGCGGCGGCGCGCGCCGCATCGTCGAGCGCCCGGCGATCGGCCACGTCAAAGCCGATCCCGTCGAAATCGGTCGCCCCGGCCCGCGCCACCGCGTCGAGCAGCGGCCCCAGCCGATCGAGCGCGCGCACCGTCACCGCCACCCGCTGCCGCGCCGCATAGCCCTCCAGCCGCAGCGGCGCGTCGCCGCCGCCCGCATGGACCGGCGAGAGGCTCAAATCGACGGTCTGCACGTCCGCCGCCGCCACGCCCGCGTCCGCGACCGCCGCCAGAACGCCGGTCATCGCCCGCGCGACCTCGGCGAACGCCTCCGCCGCCGCCGGGCGCCGCGCCGTCACGCCAAAGGTCGCGCGCGCGATGTCGGGCGCGGCGGAGACCGAGCCGGTTCCGGTCACCGACAAAAGCCGCGCCTCCTCAGCCGTCGCCGCGCCGGCGGCCGTCAGCGCCAGCAGCCCCGCCATGCCCAACGCTCTCAGCATCATCCTGCTCCTCCCGTTACGCCGCACACCGTGACGCTGAAATTCGCCGCAGGCAAGGCGGCGGGGCTTTACCCCGGCCCCGGATCGCCGATAGTTTTCGGCATGATCGCCAAGGCGGAGAAACGGCGGATGACGCCTGTGCGCACGATGTTCGCCACGCTTGCCTGCGCACTGTGCTTGGCGCTGACCGGCGCGCCGTCTTTCGCGGCGCCGTCGCCGGATGGATTGGGGGATGGGGCGGCGCCTGTGGCGCAAACGGGCGGTATGACGCTCGCCGAAGCGCCGCGCCGCGCGCCCCGGCCCGCCCTGCGCGCCGCGCCGCCGCGCCCGGTCGCCGCGTCGCCGCGCACATCCGCAGCAGCCGCGCTGCGCGCGCCGCGCCCGGCGCCGCGCCCGTCCACGATCGCGGCGAAGGCGCGCAGCGGCGACGGCGGGCGTCCGACCGCCTCGCTGCGAAGCGCGGCCACCTCCGGCGCGCGCCCGCGCGCCACCGCGTCGCGCGCGGTTCAGGCGGCGGCGACCGTCCCCGGCGCGGCGGCGGCCGGCGCGCCCAGCCTGATCGGCGTGTTCGGCGGCCCCGACACGCGCCGCGCGCTGATCCGCGCGCCGGACGGCGCCCTGCGCAGGGTGCGGCAGGGCGACCGGTTCGCAGGCTGGACGGTCAGCGCCATCGGCCCCGACAGCGTGCAGCTACGCGACGGGGCGCGCGCGCAGACCCTGCGCATCCCCGGCTCCTGAAGCGCGCGCCGCCCGCCACGCCGCCCAGGCCTCGGGCGTGTCGAGATCGACCGCCGCCGCCTCGCCCGGCGTCGGCACCAGCTCCACAAGATCGGCATGCTCGGCCAGCAGCGCGCGCGCGCCCTGATCGCCCTCCAGCCGCGCCAGCGTTTCGAAGAATCGCCGCCCGAACAGCACCGGGTTGCCGGGGGCGCCGCTCTCGGTCACGGCGCGGCAGATCGCGCGGCCCTCCTCCGGGTCGAACGCCGCGATCAGCCGGTCGAGATGCGCCGGTCCGACCTCCGGCATGTCGGCGAGCGCCAGGATCACCGCGTCAGCCTGCGCGTCGAGCGCGCCAAGCCCCGCGCGCACCGAGGACGCCATCCCCTCCGCCGCCACCCGGTTCTCGACGATGCGCACTCCCAGCCCCGACAGCGCCGCGCGGCGCGCGTCGTCCTGCGGCCCCAGCACCGCCAGAACTTCATCGGCGCGGCTCGCCAGCGCCGCCCGCGCCGCGCGGGCGATCTGGGGCGCGCCGTCGATTTTCTCCAGCAGCTTGTCGGCCCCGCGCATCCGCCGCGACGCCCCCGCCGCCAGCAGCACGACCGAGACGAACGGGCGGCGCGGCGCCTGCGATTCACCCACGCGGGGCGCGGGGCGCGAGGCGATCTCCTTGAGCAGCCCCCCCACCCCCATCGCGGCGATGTC
>CAZOZE010000109.1:0-3210 GCA_964584215.1 uncultured Rhodobacterales bacterium | reverse complement strand
GTGATCTCGAACTGCATCTTCTCGCGCAGCTGCTTGTCGAGCGCGCCAAGCGGCTCGTCCATCAGCACCAGCTCCGGCTCGAACACCAGCGCGCGCGCCAGCGCCACGCGCTGCTGCTGGCCGCCCGACAGCTGCGCGGGCAGGCGCTCGGCGTAGGGCGCCATGTCCACCAGCTCCAGCAGCGTCATGGCGCGGGCGCGGCGCGGGGCCTTGGCCTGACCGCGCATCTTGAGGCTGAACGCCACGTTGTCGATCACGCTGAGGTGCGGGAACAGCGCGTAATTCTGGAACATCATCGCCGTGCCGCGCTCGGCGGGGGCGCGGCGGGTGATGTTCTCGGCCCCCAGGATGATGTCGCCGGAGGTCACGCTCTCATGCCCCGCGATCATGCGCAGCGTCGAGGACTTGCCGCAGCCCGACGGCCCCAGCAGGCAGCAATACGACCCCGCGCGAAAGCGGTGCGAGATCGCATCGACCGCCACCACGCCGCCATAGGCCTTGGTCAGGGCGGCGAGTTCGAGATCCGGCGCTGCGGCCATGATGCCTCCACAGTTGGTCATCCATGGTTAAGCAAATTCGGCGCCAAACCCTTGAAACGGCGTCAACGCCTTGCGCCACATACCGCAGCGCGCAGCGGCGCGGGCGCTCCCGCGCGTCGCCGCCGCGCGTGTGCCGGAATACGGCGCAGATGCAAAACATTTTGCGCGGAAATTGTGCACAATTTTTGCTTGTGATCGCAGGCGCGAAACCGGCATGCTTGGGCGTCCTCTTGATCCGGTCACCAGATGCCGACTCCGTCAGCCGCCGACCTCGCCACCGCCAGCGATGCCGCCCGCGCCGAAGCGCCGGTCGAGCGGGTGCGGCTGCGGCTGCTGAACGCCGTGGCCGCCCACCGCCTGCCGCCCGGCGCCAAGCTGACCGAGGAGGAGATCGCGCAGCTGTTCGGCGTCAGCCGCACGGTGGTGCGCGCGGCGCTTCAGGCGCTGGCGCATGACGGCGTGGTGGCGATCGCGCGCAACCGCGGCGCCTTCGTCGCCAGCCCCGGCCCGCGCGAGGCGCGCGAGGTGTTCGAGGCGCGCGCCCTGCTGGAGCCGCGCACTGCGTTCTCCGCCGCGGAACGCGCCACGGCCGCCGACGCCGCCGCGCTGCGCGCGCATCTCGACGCCGAGCAGGCGGCGCTGGCCGAGGGCGACATGGGGCGCGCGGTGTATCTGTCGGGGCGGTTTCATGTCCTGATCGCCGGGATCGCGGCGCAGGAGACCATCGCCGCCTTCATCCGCGCGCTGGTGGCGCGCTCGTCGCTGATCGTGGCGCTGTATTGGCGCCGCCGCGACGCGCTGTGCGCGCGCTGCGCCCACGGCGCGCTGGCCGGAGCGATGGCGCGCGGCGACGCGCCGGAGGCCGAGGCGCTGATGCGCAGCCATCTCACCGACCTGATGTCGGGGCTCGACCTCACGCCGCGCGCGCGCGCCGCCCCCGATCTCGCCAGCGCGCTGAGCGAAGCGCCATGATGCGTATCCGCACGATGACGCCGGCCGATCTGGAGACAGTGCTCGGCTGGGCGCGCGACGAGGGCTGGAACCCCGGCCTCGACGACGCGCCCGCCTTTCTCGCCGCCGACCCGGAGGGATTTCTGCTGGGCGAGGTGGACGGCGCGCCGGTCGCCGCGATCTCGGTGGTGCGTCACGCGCCCGATGTCGGCTTTCTCGGCCTCTACCTGTGCAAACCCGGCTGGCGCGGCAGGGGCCTTGGCCTTGCGCTGTGGCGGGAAGGGATGGCGCGGCTTGAGGGCGCGCGCGTCGGGCTGGACGGAGTGGTGGCGCAGCAGGCGAACTATCGCCGCGCGGGCTTTGAACTGGCGCACCGCAACATCCGCTGGGCGGGGCGGGCCGATCCGGACAGGCTGGCGGCGGCGGAGGGCGCGCGCGTGGTCACGGCGACGCCCGACATGACGGCGGCGCTGATCGCCTGGGATGCGGCGATCACCGGCTATGCGCGGCCCCGCTTTCTGGCGGCATGGCTCGCGCCGACGCCCACGCGCTGCGCCATGGTCGCGCTGGGCGGGGATGGCGCGCCCTGCGGCTATGGCGCGATCCGCGCCTGCGCCGAGGGCGCCAAGATCGGGCCGCTGTGCGCCGACGCGCCCGCCGTGGCGGCGGCGCTGGCGCGCGCGCTGCTGACCGGCGCGCCGCTGAAGGAGGCGCGGCCGGGGCCGGTCGCGCTCGATCTGCCGGAGCCGAACGGCGACGCTGTGGCGCTGGCGCAGGCGCTGGGCCTTGCGCCGTCGTTCGAGACCGCGCGGATGTGGCGCGGCGAGGCGCCGCACGAAGACATCGGCCGCGTGTTCGGCGTGGCGAGTTTCGAACTGGGCTGAACCGCTGCGCCGCCGGGGGCGCCGCGCTCCGGCGGCGCGGGCGCCCGGTGAGCACGCCGTCGCGCCGGGGTATCGACGTCCCGCGTCCGTCGGCGCGGACCGGGGCGCGGCCACAAGACCGCAAGTCGCGCGGGATCGCCGACGCCGCCATCGCCGCGCGCGGGGCGAAAACCATAAATGAATTGGCCCCGGACCGCCGCGCGGCTATCGTAAAGCCGCTGGCCCGCCCGCCGGCGACGCGGCTGCGCTATCGGAGGACGCAGGTGAGCGAACCGGACCCAGCGTGGCGCGAGACGGGCGCCGCAGAGCTGTCCGAGATCGACGCCCTGCGCGCCGAACTGGCCGCCATCGCCATCGAGAACGCGCGGCTGTTGGATCAGACCCAGGCGGCGCGGGCGCGCCAGACCGCAAGCGCCGGGATCTTGCGGGTGATCAGCGAAACGCCGGGCGATCTCCAGCCGGTGTTCGACCTGATCGCGCGTTCCGCCGCCGAACTGTGCGGCGCGCGGTTCTGCATGCTTTGGCGCTATGCGGGCGGGCTGGCGCATCACTGCGCGAACGCAGGTTTCGAGACAGGGTCGCTGGACGCCTACCTTGCAGGCTGGCCGAAACCGGCGCCGCCGGGGTCGATGACCGGGGCGGTGTTCGACAGCGGCGCGGTCTGCCAGATCGCCGACTGTCATGACCCCGGCTACTCGGACCACCGCCTGGCGCGCGATGTCGGCTACCGCCATCTCATCGGCGTGCCGATCTTCAGCGGCGGCGCCGTCTGGGGCGTGATCGTGCTGGGCTGGCCGGACGGGGCGCGGCCGACCGAGGCGCATGTCGATCTTGTC